>JALYHE010000082.1 GCA_030776705.1 Actinomycetota bacterium
CTGGACGTGTTCGCCGAGCGGGGCCGCACCATGGCCAACGTGCGGGTGAACGACACGGTGCACAAGGTGGCGCCCGGCCAGGCCTTCGCCGGCAACTTCAAGGTGGTGTCGCTGTCCCAGGCCGAACGCTGCGGCCGGTTCCTGTTCGGCGACGACTCCTTCCGCCTCTGCGAGGGGGACCAGGCCCTCAAGTAGCGCTTCGGGCCCGGCCGCCGAGGAGACGCCCTCTCAAGCACGGAGGGCCCCGGGCCGATAGCTCGTCTGATGACTCTTAGTGGGCGCGGTGACCGCGCTCAGTCCGACGCGCAAGAGGGCTTCACCCTCATCGAGATGGTGGTGGCCATGACGCTCATGGCCGCCGTCCTCCTCACCATGGCCTATGCCCTGTTCGGGGCCATGAGCGGGCTGGTCGCCTCTCGCCAGCGGTCCTCGTTCGTGGAGATCGCCAACGGGGAGATGGAGAACCTGCGGGCCCTCGCCTACGACGCCGTAGGCGTGGCCAGCACCGACACGGCCGCGACCTACGACCCCGGGCCGAGCTTCCAGGGGCGCGACGCGGTGGTGGTCACCTCGGGCGCGCCCCCGGCGGTCAGCATCGTCACCGAGAGCCCGGTGAAGGGCATCTCGCTGCCCTACACGGTGCGGAGGTGGATCACCTGGACCGACACCTTCGGCGGCACCGCCCACCAGTTCAAGCGCCTCAACGTGGAGGTGGAGTGGCTGGAGAACAACCGCTCGACCCGCAGGCTCATGCTCACCTCTGTGCTCTACCCCGGCGGTGGCAAGGGCCTGGCCTCGGACAACCAGGCCCCGATCGCCGACATGGCCCCGCCCAGCCCGGTGAGCGGGACGCCGGACACGGTGTTCTCCTTCGACGGCACGGCGTCGCACGACCCAGACGTGGGCGACTCCATCTCCACCTGGTCGTGGAACTTCGGCGACGGCCTGACCGGGTCCGGGCAGACGGCCAGCCACGTCTACGCCGCACCCGGTTGCTACACCGTCACCCTCACCGTGGTGGACTCTCGGGGCAAGGCCTCGTCGCCGGCGTCCCGCAAGGTGGTGGTCAGCCCCGTGGCCAACACCGCGCCCACGGCCTCGTTCAGCTTCGGCCCGGCCAGCGGCACGGCCCCGCTCACGGCCACCTTCACGTCCACCTCCACCGACCCCGACACCGGCGGCTGCATCGCCAGCTGGGACTGGGACTGGGGCGACGGCACCGCCCACGGCACCTCGGAGCAGGCCACCCACGTCTTCCAGTCGGCAGGGACCTTCACCGTGACCCTGACCGTGACCGACGGCGGGGGGCTCACCGCCTCGGCAACGGCCACCATCCAGGTGAACCCCCTGAACTGCGACGTCTCGGCGGGGTCGTTCAAGAACCCTGCCAACAACTCGCTGGCCAACGACATCGCCGTGAAGAAGGGCAACAACAGGGTGAAGGACCCCTCGTTCAGCTTCACGGCCACGTCCAACGCGGCGTGCACCAGCGTGACCGCCCGCCTGCCCTACAACGGCGGCACCGCCGTCGTAGCCCTGACCCTGGCTTCCGAGGTGGGAGGGGTCAAGACGTGGACCGGCACGGCGACCATCGACCGGCAGTTCGACGTGGGCACGAGCCAGAACGCCACCATGACCGGCTCCGACGGCACCGCCACCGACGGGTTCACCTACCCCTTCAATGTCCACACCTGACCTCGTGAACGTGAGTACCCCGGCCCCGGGCCGGAGGCGCCCCGAGGACGGCTACACCGTGCTCGAGGTGATGGTGGTGACGATGTTCATGGCCATCTTCGGCATGGCCGTGCAGACCAGCATGCACGCCTTCGTGCGCACCACCAGGGTGGCCGACGACAAGACCACGGTGGTCGGCAGCGTGCGGGTGGCCGAGGAGGCCATCGCCCGGGACATGCGGGCGGCCAACCCCATCGACGACATCTACCCGGAGCCGGTCTCGAACTACGCCAACAAGGTGAGCTTCTCGGTGTACTGCTCCTCGCCGGGGGTCGGGACGTGCGAAGCCGACGGCCTGCGTCGAGTCACCTACCGGGTGGCGGAGAACCGCCTAGAGCAGGTGGTGGGCTCCAACACCCGGATCCTGGTGGGCCCCAACGGCCAGAGCGCGGTGCCCGTGGAGCAGCGGCTCGGGGCGGTGGTCAACTCGCTCTCGGAGCCGGTGTTCACCTACCTGGACAAGACGGGCACGCCTTTCCCGATCGCGAGCGGTGACGACGGGGTGACCACCCGCCGCATCCACGACTGCACCAAGTCGGTGCGGATCCACGTCAAGGTCATCTCGGAGCCGAGGAACACCTCGACCCCCTACAACCTGGTGACCACGGTGGAGCTGAGGAACTTCAACGAGGTGAGCGGATGCTGATCGAGCCCGGCCGACTGCGGCCCCGGAGGGAGCACGGAGACGAGACGGGCAGCGTGATCGTGGCCCTCCTGGTGGTGGTGGTGGTGGCCATGGGGCTGGTCGCCATCTTCGCCAACGTCAACAGCAGCTTCAACCTCACCCGGACGGACCAGAACCGCACCAACGCCTTCCAGCTCGCCAACGCCGGCATGGACCAGGCGCTCTACCGCATTGACACCAAGACCCTCCCCCTGACCGCCAGCGGCACCTACGAGCCCATCTTCGACGCCGACTCCATCTACGCCGGCTTCCGCGAGAGCCTCACTGTGGGGACCTCGGTGTTCCACATCGAGGCCCTGAAGGACCCGCCCCGCCAGGACACCACCTGGAAGGTGCGGGCCACCGGGACGGACCAGTCGGGCCGCAAGCGCCAGGTGGTGGCCACCGTGGGGGCGGAGTCGCTCTTCCCCGACGCCTTCTTCACCGTCAACGACTTCGAGCTCACGGGCAACCAGGACTCGCCGATCGCCTACCGCAGCTCCGTCTGCCTCGACCCCCGCGGCCGCACCGACAGCCCGTGCATCCCCACGCTGCCCCTCCCGGCTCGCCTGGGCACCAACGGGGTGATCTCCGGCTCGGCGGCGACGGCCGACTCCTTCAAGGAGCGCTGGGCGGGCTTCAACATGTACGGGCGCACCAACCAGGCCGACGCCGACGCGGCGTGCATGGAGGGAGCGTGCGGCACGTCGCCCAAGGTGGCGGCCATCACCGACCGTCGCACGATCTCCGTGCCCGCCGCCACCGGCGGTCCCTGCCCCAACGGCGGCAACATCGGAGCGAACGGCACCATCACCACCATCCCCGCCGGCGACTACACGTGCGAGAGCGTGAACCTGCGGGGCACCATCGTGGTGGGCGGGACGGGCACGGTGCGGATCTGGCCCACCAAGAACTTCGCCGTGGCCCCGGGCGCGGTCGTCAACGAGGCCCAGGCGCCGGCCCGGTTCCAGGTGTACTTCCCCGAGCAGAGCCCGGCGGCCAGCGGCAGCATCTGCGACGCCAAGATCTGGGGCCTGCTCTATACGCCGGGGCTCCACATCGACTGCAACGGCTCCCACCAGCCCGAGATCTTCGGCGCCGTGGTGGCCAACATCCACTCCGGCACCGGCAACCACTTCGCCTTCCACTGGGACATGGACGCCGTGTACGCCACCAGCACCGGCCGCTACGTCATCAGGGACTGGCGGGAGTGCCCGGCCGACCAGACCGACTGCTGAGCGAGCAGCCCGGCCCGGCGTCAGCCGGCGGGTGAAGGGCGGCCGGTAGATTTGCCGGCGTGCTGCGCTTCCTGACCGCCGGCGAGTCCCACGGCCGGGCCCTGGTGGTGATCGTGGAGGGGCTGCCCGCCGGCCTGCCGCTCACGGTCGAGCAGCTCGGGTCGGAGCTGTCCCGGCGCCGGCTGGGCTACGGGCGGGGCCCCCGCATGCGCTTCGAGCAGGACGAGGTGAGCCTGGTGGGAGGCGTGCGCCACGGCGTCACCAAGGGCGGTCCGGTCGCGGTGGAGATCGCCAACACGGAATGGCCCAGGTGGGAGCAGGAGATGTCGCCCGCCCCAGGGCGCACGGAGCGGCCCCTCACCCAGCCCCGCCCCGGCCACGCCGACCTGGCCGGCATGCAGAAGTACGGCTTCTCCGACGCCCGAGACGTGCTGGAGCGGGCTTCGGCCAGGGAGACGGCGGCGCGCGTCGCGGCCGGCACGTGTGCCAAGGCCCTGCTGGCCCACCTCGGGGTCGACGTCCTGTCCCATGTGGTCCAGCTCGGCCCGGTGGTCTCCAAGTCGGCCGCCCGTCCCCGTCCCGCCGACCTGGAGCAGGTCGACGCCTCCCCGGTCCGCTGCTTCGACGCGGAGGCCGAGGCGGCCATGGTGGCCGAGGTCAAAACGGCGGCCAAGGCGGGCGACTCCCTGGGCGGCGTGGCCGAGGTGCTCGCCTACGGCGTCCCGGTCGGGCTGGGCAGTCATGTGCACTGGGACCGCAAGCTCGACGGGCTGCTGGCCCACGCCCTCATGAGCATCCAGGCCGTGAAGGCGGTCGGCATCGGCGAGGGCCTCGACGTCGCAGGCCTGCGGGGCTCCGAGGCCCACGACCCGATCTCGTGGGACGCCGAGGCGGGCGAGTACCGGCGGGACTCCGACCTGGCCGGCGGGATCGAGGGAGGCATCTCCACCGGCTCGTTGCTGGTGGCCAAGGCGGCCATGAAGCCGCTGTCCACCTTGAACCGTCCCGTCCTCAAGACCGTCGACGTGGTCACCAAGGAGGAGACGGTGTCGTTCAAGGAGCGCACCGACGTCACCGCTGTGCCCGCCATGGGCGTGGTGGCCGAGACCATGGTGGCCCTGGTGCTGGCCTCGGAGGCCCTGCGCAAGTTCGGAGGTGACTCCGTCGACGAGGTGGCCCGCAACCACCGGTCGTACCTGGCCTCCCTGCGCGACGGCACGTGAAGCGTGTCTTCCTCGTCGGGATGATGGGTGCGGGCAAGACGACGGTGGGCCGGGCTCTGGCCGAGCACCTGGGCTACCCCTACCTGGACAGCGACGAGCAGGTCGAGAAGGCCACGGGGAAGACCGTCGCCCAGATCTTCGAGGAGCGGGGCGAGGCAGCCTTCAGGGCGGAGGAGAAGCGGGCCTTGGCCCAGGCCCTCACCAGCGACGGCCCGGTGGTGGTGTCCGTGGCGGGAGGGGCGGTGCTGGACCCCGAGAACCGCCGTCGGCTCCGCCAGGCGGGACTGGTGGTGTGGCTCCGGGCCAGCCTCCAGACACTGGCCCGGCGGGTGGAGGGCGCCGTCCACCGCCCCCTCCTGGGCGACGACCCCCGGACCGCCCTCACTCGCCTGTACCAGCAGCGCCGTCACCTCTACCAGGAGGTGGCCGACCTGGTCGTGGACGTGGACCACCTCTCGCCGCACCAGGTCACCCAGCACATCCTGGGCCACCTGAGGTCGGGATGATCACGGTGCCGGTGAGCCTGGGGGAGCGGTTTTATCCCGTGGTGGTGGGCCGGGGCGCCCGCCACCGTCTGCACGAGGTCCTTCCCGCCGCCACCCGGAGGGCAGCCGTGGTCACCCAGGAGGGGGTGCCCGTCGTCGTGGAGCCGGGGGTCGAGCACGACCGCTTCGTGATGGGGACTGGGGAGGGGGCCAAGTCCATGGCCACGGTGGAAAGCCTGTGCCGGGGGTTCGCCCGCTTCGGCCTCACCCGGGGCGACGTGGTCGTAGCCGTCGGAGGCGGTGTGGTGAGCGACACGGCCGGCTTCGCCGCCGCCGTCTACCACCGGGGCGTGGCCGTGGTGCACGTGGCCACCACCCTGCTGGCCCAGGTGGACGCCGCCGTCGGCGGCAAGACGGGCGTCAACCTCCCCGAGGGCAAGAACCTGGTGGGCGCCTTCTGGCAGCCCGCGGCCGTGCTGTGCGACACCGAGGCCCTCGACACCCTGCCCCCCGAGGAGTACCGCAGCGGCCTGGGCGAGATGGCCAAGTACCACTTCCTCGGTGGCGAGGGGCTCGAGCTGCTGCCGCTCGAGGAGCGGGTGGCCCGCTGCGTGGAGATCAAGGCCGAGGTGGTGGCAGCCGACGAGCGTGAGGTCGGGCGACGGGCGGTGCTGAACTACGGCCACACCCTGGCCCACGCCCTGGAGACGGCGGGCGGCTACGGGCTCCGCCACGGGGAGGCCGTAGCCGTAGGGCTCGTGTTCGCGGCGCGTCTGGCCCACCGCCTGGGCCGCATCGACGACGCCCGGGTCCAGCACCACTACGACGTGGTGCGGGGCTACGAGCTGCCCGAGACCGTGCCCGCCGAGGTCGACCACACCGAGCTCATGGCCCTGATGCGCAGGGACAAGAAGTCCACCGGAGGCATCACTTTCGTGCTGGACGGACCCCAAGGCGTGGAGCCAGTGCCAGACGTACCGCCTTCCGAGGTAGAGGCCGCCCTGAAGGAGACCGGCACATGAGCGTCCATGTCGCGATTTGGTGCCAACAGGGGGTCGAAGATCGCGACATGGACGAGGGGGGGGTGGGGTGAGCCCGAGCCCGCCTCTGGTACTGCTCCTGTCGGGCCCCAACCTGGACCTGCTGGGCCAGCGCCAGGTCGAGGTGTACGGCACGGCGACCCTCGAGGACCACGTGGCCCGGGCCCGGGAGGCGGCCGAGGAGCGGGGCCTGGGCCTCGAGCACCTGCAGTCCAACCACGAGGGCGACCTGGTGGAGGCCGTCCACGGGGCGCGGGACCGGTGCGCGGCCATCGTCGTCAACGCCGCCGCCCTCACCCACTACGCCTGGTCGCTGCACGACGCCCTGGGCGCCTTCGACGGCGTGGTAGTCGAGGTGCACGTCTCCAACCCGTACGCCCGGGAGCCGTGGCGCCACACGTCGGTGGTGGCGCCCGTGGCCGACGGCACCATCGCCGGCATGGGGGTTCTCGGCTACGAGCTGGCCATGGAGGCGGTGGCCCGCCTCCTCGACGGCCGATGACGGCGTCGCCCGCCCCCGACCTCGAGCCGATGGACGTGGCCGGGCGGGTGGACCGGGTCCGTGCACAATTGGGAGAGGCCGGCTGTGACGCCCTTCTGGTCACCAACCTCACCAACGTCGCCTACCTCACCGGGGTGACGGCGTCGGCCGCCCTGCTGCTGGTCGGGCCCGGCGACATGCTGCTCGCCACCGACGGCCGGTACGGGGACCAGGCGGGCGAGCAGCTGGCCGCCGCCGGCGTGGAAGCCCGCCTCGAGGTCGGGAACCAGGAGGGGCAGCGCCAGGCGCTGCGCGACGCCGCCGCCGGCGTGGGTCGCCTCGGCCTGGAGGCGGGGCACGTCACCTGGGCCGGGCAGCGGGCCTTCGCCACGGAGTGGTTCCCCGCCGCCGAGCTGGTCCCCACCGAGCGCCTGGTGGAGCGCCTGCGCCAGGTGAAGGACCCCGGTGAGGTGGCCCGGATCCGGGAGGCGGCCCGCATCGCCGACCAGGCCCTCGAGCAGGTCAGGCCGCTCCTGGCCGAGGGCCCCGCCGAGGACGACGTGGCCCTGGCCCTGGACGTGGAGATGCGTCGCCTGGGAGCGGCCGGCAGCGCCTTCCCCACCATCGTGGCCTCGGGCCCCAACGGGGCCAGGCCCCATGCCCGGCCGTCCCGTCGGGTCGTGGGCGAAGGCGAGCTGGTCGTGCTCGACTTCGGCGCCCGGGTCGACGGCTATTGCTCCGACATGACGAGGACCATCTGCGTCGGTAGCCCGGCCTCGCCCACGCTGGCCCGCATGGTGGCGGTCGTGACCGAGGCCCAGCAGGCCGGGGTCGAAGCCGTAGAGGCGGGCCGATCGGCAGCCGAGGTCGACCAGGCCTGTCGGGCCGTGATCGCCGACGCCGGCTGGTCCGACGCCTTCGTGCACGGCACGGGCCACGGGGTCGGCCTCGACATCCACGAGGCGCCGGCTCTGGCTGCCACGTCGGGTGATACCTTGGCCGCCGGCCACGTGGTGACCGTCGAGCCGGGCGTCTATCTGCCGGCGCACGGCGGGGCTCGCGTCGAGGACACCGTGGTCGTCATGGACCGCGGCTGTCGCCCGCTGACCACGTCACCCAAGGAGCTCCTGATCGAGACATGAGCGTGTCCACCAACGACCTCAAGAACGGCATGACGCTGGACCTGCCCGAGGGTCTCTTCTCGGTGGTCGAGTTCCAGCACGTGAAGCCGGGCAAGGGGGGCGCCTTCGTGCGCACCAAGCTCAAGAACGTCCGCAGCGGCGCGGTGATCGACCGGACCTACCGGGCCGACGAGAAGCTGCAGCAGGCCATCGTGGACAAGCGAGAGATGCAGTACCTCTACCGCGACGGGGGGCAGTACGTCTTCATGGACAACGCCACCTACGAGCAGGTCCACGTGGACGCCGCCACCCTGGGTCGCTCGGCGCAGTTCGTGAAGGAGGGCGACGCCGCCGTGCTGCAGATGTACGGCTCGGAGATCGTGGGTGTCGATCTGCCCGCCGCGGTGGAGCTCTCGGTCACGGCCACCGACCCCGGCCTCCAGGGTGACCGGGTGTCGGGCGCCCGCAAGCCGGCCACCCTGGAGACGGGCCTCGTGGTCCAGGTCCCGTTGTTCGTGAACCAGGGGGACCGCGTCAAGATCGACACGCGCAGCGGCGAGTACCTCACCAGGGCCAGCGGCTGAGCGTGGCGGTCGGGTCTCGGCGGGAGGCCCGGGAGCGGGCTCTCTCGTTGCTCTACGAGGCCGAGGCCAAGGGCATGGCGCCCGCCGCCCTGCTCGAGGAGCTCCCCGTCGTCCCTCCGACCTTCGTGGTCGACCTGGTCGAGGGCGTGGGCCGGGACCAGGACCTCCTCGACGAGCTGATCGGGCGCTACGCCGTGGACTGGGCCGTGGACAGGATGCCCGTGATCGACCGCACCGTCCTGCGCCTGGCCGTGTACGAGCTGCGGTCCCGGCCCGACGTGCCGGTGGCGGCGGTCATCTCCGAGGCAGTCGACCTGGCCAAGCGCTACTCCACCGAGGAGTCGGGGCGCTTCGTGAACGGCCTCCTCTCCAGCGTGGCCGCCGAGGTGCGCCCTGAGTGAGTCGCACGCCGTTTCCGCCGCCCACTCGGGCGCCACTACTCGGGTGGCGGGCCCGGAAGGAGGCCCGGCCGCCGCCGACGGCCTAGGCCTGCTGATGGTGACCGGCGGCCTCCTGCTGCCGCTGGTCTACTGGCCTCAGGCATTCCACACCTACTGGGCGCCCAAGGCGGCCGTCGGCCTGGTGCTGGTGACGCCGGGGCTGGTGGCCCTCTGCCATCTGATCGCCGCTCGGAGCCGGGCCGCCGCCCTCGCCGGTGCCTTCCTGGCCTGGGCCACGCTGTCCACGCTGCTCTCCGACAACGTGGTGCTGTCTCTGGTCGGCGAGCCCAACTGGGGGATTGGCCTGTTGTTCCTGGCCCTGCTGGTGGGGGCGTGGGCCCTCGGAGCCTGTGCCGGCGAGGCCCGGCGGCACCAGCTGCTGATGGCCCTCGTCGTGGCCGGCGTGGCCAACGCCGCGGTGGCCTGGTTGCAGGCGCGACAGCTGGTGCCTCCCGCGCTGGAGAGCCCCGTCCCCGGACGGGCGGGGGGACTGGTGGGCAACCCGGTGCACCTCGGGGCCCTCTGCGCCGGGGCTCTTTGGCTCATGGGCCGGCGTCTGGGCCGGGAGCGGGGCAGCCTCTGGTGGCTGGTAGCCGTCGCCGTGGTCGCCGGGGCGTCGGAGCTGTCGGGCGGGCGCTCGGCGGTGGCGCTGAGCCTGCTGGCTGTGGTGTTCACGCTGCCGGCGGCCGGGATCAGGCGGGCGCTGGCCGTGGCCGCCGCGGTCGGCGTCGGGATGGTGGTGGCCCCTCTCGGTGCCGAGGACGCGGTCCGCGGCTCGGGCCGGGCGGTGGGCGCCGAGTCCATCACCCACGTCGACGCCCGGCTGGGCTTGTGGCGGGCGGGAGGCGAGGCCCTGATGGAGCGCCCGTTGGTGGGATGGGGGCCGGCCCGCTTCGAGGCGGCCACGACACCTCGTTACACGAGGACCATCGCCATCGACGGAAGCATCTCGTGGACCGACGCCCACAACTGGGTGGTCCACCATGCCGTCACGACCGGCCTGGTCGGACTGGGACTTCTCTGCGCCTGGCTGGCGGCTGCCGGGCGGGCCAGCGGCGGTCCCCTGGTCGGGTTCGCCCTCGTCGTCGCTGCCTCCATGCTGGTGGAACCGCAGTCGGTAGCCCTCACGCCCCTGGCCCTCCTGGCCCTCGGTGCGTCGAGCCGGCGTGCCCCGCCGGGGACGACGGCGGGGAAGGGTTGGCGGCTCGTGACGGTGGCCGGGCTGGTAGTGGGCGCCCTCGGCGGGGCCATCCTGTTGGCGGGCGAGGTCTTCCTGGAACGCGGCTTCACCGACGCCTCTCCGCCCAGCTACCGCCGGGCCGAGGCGCTGCTGCCTCCCTGGCCCGAGGTGACCCTCATCGGCGCCAGGGTGGAGGCCTACCACGGCCTGTCGCCGGAGGGGCTGGCCCACCGCAGGAGGGCGCTGGCCCTGGCTCGTGAGGCGACCCGTCGCGATCCGGCGGACGCCGCCAGCTGGGCCTACCTGGGGGCGCTGGAGCTGCGGTGGGGCCGCGAGGAGAAGGCGGCCGCGGCCCTGGGCCGTGCCATGGAGCGCAACCCGTGGTCGCCGCTGGCCCTCCGGGCGAAGCTGGACCTGGCTGAGCGCCGGCGCGACGACGCCGGCGCGGCCGAGAGCTGCGACCGCCTCCGGCGGCTCGGCCGGGCTCCGCCTCCCTGTACACGGCGCTGAGGCGGCCCGGCGGGAGGCAGCCGGATGCTGCCTCTCCGCTCGACCCCACTGGTACACATGTAACCGTGCACAGGAC
>JALYHE010000083.1 GCA_030776705.1 Actinomycetota bacterium
CGGTGAGCTCCTCACCTCGGTAGTACAAACCGATGACGAACCGGTTCAGCAGGTCGCGGTCGAGGGGGCGGCTCCCGTCCTCGCCCACGCTCTGGGCAAACGCCTCCCAGGCGGCCAACGATCGCTCCGAGAGTCCCTGGGCCATCGCACCTCGCTTCACATGAGCCGAACCCGCCGTCCGGGCCCGGTGAGCTACCCCGACAGGCTACCGCCGGCGGGGGACCTCCTGGCCCGGGATCGTTTGATCACTGGAACGCGGCTCGGACGGCTGGTCGTGTGCAAACGTTCACCCCGCTCTGGCTCAGGCCAACACCCGTACCCGCTCGAGCGGCCAGACCTCGAACGTCGGAGGGGGGATGCCGGCCCGCTCGAGCGCCGGCAGCAACCGCTGGTCGCGGAAGGTCTCGAACGCCTCCTGCGAGTCCCAGAGACTGGCGATCCGCCATCCAGTCTCCGAGGGCCCGGCCATGCGCACACGAGCGCCGGGCGGAGGGTTGTTCTCGAGGTCGAGCGCCCGGACCATGGCGTCGTCCTGCTCGGCGTTGCCGCCGGGGACGACCGAGGTCACCAACACGGCCATCGCGCCCAACATCCTAGCTGGGAGCGGACAGCCTCTCAGGGCGGGCGGCGTCGCCGGTGGCGACGGGCAGTCCGGCCTGGCTCCATTCGGGATAGCCGTCTTCGAGCCGGTAGGCCCTGCGGCCGAGGCGATTGAGGGTCCGCACGGCGTCGTCGGCGAAGACGCAGTAGGGCCCCCGACAGTACGCCACCACCTCGGCGTCGTCCGGCAGCTCGTCCAGGCGGCGGACGAGCTCGGGGACGGGCAGGGAGATGGCGCCGGTGATGTGGCCGGCCCGGAACTCGGCTTCGGGCCGGACGTCGATCACCACGACCTCGTCCCGGCGCAGGCGCCCGGCCAACTCATAGCGGCTTACGGTCTCGACCTCGTGGGAATCCCCCAGGTAGGCGGCAGCCAGCTCCCGAATGTCCCCGATGTGCTCGGCGGCGACGTCACGGACGGCCCGCCAAAGCTCGGACACCCGGGCACTGGCCAACCGGTAGAGCACATAGGTGCCCTCCCGACGGCTGTCCACAAGGCCGGCCCGGGCCAGGCTCCGCAGGTGGTGGGACGTGTTGGCCACGGACTGCCCTATGCAGTCGGCGATCTCCTCGACCGAGCGCTCGCCCTGGGAGAGCAGCTCGACGATCTCGGCCCGCCGGCCGCTCGACAGAGCCTTGGCCACGGACGCCAACCCCTCGAACAGCTGGTCCTTGGCCGCTCTCCTCCCCCTCGGGGCGCTGGACGCTGTTCCCTCGGACATGGGCCCCCGTTCAAATGGTCGCTTGATCATATGCCACTCGAGACCTATGGTGGCCGTGCTCAAGCAATCGTTTGAATGGAGGTCGCGGTGACCCACGTGGCCGGGGTCGTGGACGAGGGACTGGGCAACGCGTCGTGGGTGGTCGACCTCGGGGAGGGCTCGGCGCTCGTCGTCGATCCCGAGCGCGACCCGCGACCCTACCTGGCCGCGGCGCACGCACGGGGCCTGGAGGTCCGCTGGGTGGCCGAGACGCACCTGCACGCCGACTTCGTCTCCGGTGGCCGGGAGCTCGCCGAGCTCGACCCCTCCGTCACCCTGGTGGCACCGCGAGGTGCGGACCTGGCCTACCCGCACCAGCCGGTCGGCGACGGGGCCGAGCTCGAGCTCGGTGGCCTGGCCCTCCGGGCCTTGGGCACGCCCGGGCACACCCCCGAGCACGTCGCCTACCTGCTCGTCGAAGGCGAGCGGCCTCGGGCCCTGTTCAGCGGCGGGACCCTGATCGTGGGGGGCGTGGCCCGCCCCGACCTGGTGTCCCCGGAGCAGACCGAGCCATTGGCCCGTGCCGCGTGGCGGTCGATCACCGGACCGCTGATGGCCCTGCCCGACGACCTCCCCGTGTACCCGACGCACGGGAGCGGCTCGTTCTGCTCGTCAGGCGCCGGGGGCCGGCGCCAGAGCACCCTCGGCGAGGAGCGAGCCGCCAACCCGCTCCTGCAGGCACCCGACGAGGGCGCCTTCGTGCGGCAGCTGCTGGACGGGCTCGGCAGCTTCCCCCCCTACTTCCTCAAGCTGCGTGAGGTGAACCGGACCGGCCCCGCTCTTTACGGCACGGTCGGGCCCGAGCTCGAGCGTCTTTCGCCCGACCGCGTCCGGCGGCTGCTCTCCGGCGGCGGTGCCCTGGTTGACGTCCGGCCCATCGACGCCTTCGGGGGCGGGCACGTCCCCGGGTCGCTGTCCATCGAGCTGCGCGACCAGTTCGCCACCTGGCTGGGCTGGCTCGTCGACGACCTCCACACTCCCCTGGCCTTCGTGGTCGCCGACGACCAGGACCGTGAGCGCCTGGTGCGTTACTGCCTGAAGGTCGGCTACGAGAACCTGGCCGGCGAGCTGGACGGCGGCGTCGACGCCTGGTGGGAGGCCGGAGGTGACGTCAGCGTCACCGAGGTGCTGGACCGTCCCGTAGAGGGTCGGGCCGTGCTGGACGTCCGCCAAGCCTCCGAATGGGAGGCCGGCCACGTCCCCGGGGCGGCTCACGCGGAGCTGGGCGGTCTGTCCGCAGACGTGGCGAGCGTCCCTACCGGCCCCACCGTGGTGCACTGCGCCCACGGTCAGCGCTCGATGACGGCGGCCAGCGTGCTGGAGCGCGCCGGCCGCCAGGACGTCGCCGTGTTCAGGCACGGGCCCGAGGAGTGGACGGGGGCCGGTCGCGACAGCACGAGCGGTTGAGCTCACCCGCGAGAGGCCGGCCGCTGATCGGCCTGCGCGAGAACTGGCGGCAGTTCAGCCTGCTGATGCTGGTCAACGCCTTCGTGGGCGGGATGGTGGGCCTGGAGCGCACGGTCGTTCCCCTGGTCGGCACCGAGGAGCTCGGCATCCCGGCCGGGATCGTCGCCTTCTCGTTCGTACTCGCCTTCGGAGTGGTCAAGGCGGTCGCCAACCTGGCCGCCGGCGTCGGCGCCGACCGGCTGGACCGCAAGCGGGTCCTGGTGGCGGGGTGGGCCGTGGGCCTGCCCGTGCCCTTCATGCTCGCCTGGGCCCCGAGCTGGGGCTGGATCGTGGCCGCCAACGTGCTGCTCGGGCTCAACCAGGGCTTGGCCTGGTCCATGACCGTGATCATGAAGATCGACCTGGTCGGGCCACGCTCGCGGGGCCTGGCCATGGGCCTCAACGAAGCCGCCGGTTACGGCGCCGTCGGCCTGACGGCGCTGCTCACCGGTTACGTCGCCGCCACCGCCGGCCTGCGCCCCGAGCCGTTCTACGTGGGCATCGGCTACGCCGTCCTGGGCCTGGCGCTGTCGGTCCTCCTCGTCCGCGACACGAGCGCCCACGCCGCCCTCCAGGGCCATCTGGGTGACGAGGCTGTCGGGGGCGGGCCAGAACCGGCGAGCCTGCGTCGGGTGGTCGCCGAGACCAGCTGGCGCAACCGGACGCTGTTCGGCGCCTCCCAGGCCGGGCTGGTGAACAACCTCAACGACGCCGTGTCGTGGACGGTGTTCCCGGTGCTGTTCGCCAGCCTCGGCGTGGGCGTGGCCGACATAGGCCTGATCAAGGCCGTCTACCCGGTGATATGGGGCGTGGGACAGCTCGCCACCGGCGCCCTGGCCGACCTCATTGGGCGCAAGCCGCTCATCGTGTGGGGCATGGTGGTGCAGAGCGCCGGCCTAGCCGTCATCGGCCTCCAGCCGTCCCGCCCCTTCCTCGACGGCGTCCTCGGGTCCACGCTGCTCGGCATCGGGACCGCCATGGTTTACCCGGCGTTGCTCGCCACCGTCAGCGACGCCGCCCATCCCGCCTGGCGAGCCGGTGCCGTCGGCGTCTACCGCACATGGCGGGATCTCGGTTACGCCGCAGGTGCGCTCCTGGCCGGTGTCGTCGCGGCCGGGCTGGGCCTGGTGTGGGCCCTGCACGTCGCCGGCGTCCTCACCCTCGCCAGCGGCCTGGTGGCATGGCGCACGATGGCCGAGACGCTCGACGTGGGGGCGCCACCCCGCTCCGGCGGCGGGCGCGGCGGTGGCGACCACCAGCCGGCCTACGCGGCAAGACCGTCCGACTCAGCTCGACGTGGTGATCCTGTCAGGAGCTCAGGAGTCGATCCCACAAGCTGGTTGACGGTCTAAAGGCCTGACCGGCTCTCGACCTTTCCCTGGGGAGGAAGCTCGCTACTCGACGCGGCGCCGGCCGTGCCGGCGTCTTCTCGCTCAGCCCGCGTAGCTGTCGACTCCTGGCGTGTCGCGCCGACGGCAAAGCGTTGGAGGAACTCCGACCTCCTGGGTTGTACTCGTGCTGGACGAGGCCACAGCGGAATGCCACATCTTCCGCTCGTCTTCGATGTTCTGGGGCAACGAGAGGTTCAGCGACTCGGCCAGCGGCTTGCGGCCCAGGTCCACGAGGGCCTGCACGCTCAGATACCAGTTGTCCGTCGTGATCACGGCGAGCCGGTACCAAAGGGGCACGAGGAGCAGATGACATGCGCCGGCGACGACGAGCAGGCGGCTCGTCTGCGTGATCCCGAGCATGAGCATGAGGAGTCCGGAGAGCGCACTGAGATAGACGAGGGAGACGAAGAAGTCCACCCCGGCACGAGCTCTTTCCTGCTCGTGCCGCGCCTGCTCCGGTGCCACGCTCAAGAGGTCGGGCCACAGCAACTGGGAGTCCAGGCGAAACCGGTGCCAACCGTAGGTCTCGAAGGCCCGTATCGCGTTCGCCAATCGAGTCGGGGCCACCTCCTTCGCTTCCTTTGGATAGCGCCGCAGCCGTTCAGCCAAGAGCCCACGCCGTATGGACCCCCCGGGGGCGTGATCCGGTCGCTCTGTCTCTTCTGCTCGAAGCCGATCCAGCTCGGCCTGATCGACCTGTCTCTTGTCGAGCTGGCGCTTGGCCCATTTCCTCTTCATGGAATCGGGCAGGTACTAACCCTCGAGGATCCGGTACAGGGGTGCCTGCAGTGCGCTGAGAAGAAGCCCTAGTGCGAGCGCCACCGCGAGCGGGCCGTGCGAGCCCTCGTGTCGGTACCCCTCCCACGAATACGTCATTGACTGCGAGGAGCTCCGCGCCTCGGCCTCAGGGCTGAGGTGTTCGGCGGGGAGCAGAGAGAAGCCGCCCGAGAGCTGGCCAATTGCCAAGGCGAACTGGCGAGACGAGAGGGCAACACGGCCATCATGCTCATGGAGCCCGACGGGGCGTCGGCTGGGGAGGAGAGCCGGCAAATGTGGTTCGGACGGGAAGGTCGGCCGATTCGTAACCCCTGGCGCAAGGCGACCTTGGAGGTCGGGTCTCGAGAAGAGCGGATGACCTTCAACGCGCCCCCACCGGGTCCCGGCCAGGACATCACCCTCGAGCCGTGGGAGGTCGTTCCTCATCCGGGGCCGTGAGTTAGAGCCCCGGGCAGCCTGCGACAGGGCAACACGAGTGGCGTAACAGGGAGTGGGCGTAACAGGACTCGAACCTGTGACCTCAGCCGTGTGAAGGCTGCGCTCTAGCCAACTGAGCCATACGCCCCGAAGGCCGCCATCTTAACGGCCGGAGAAGACACCACACCGAGCCCTCCGGGTGCTTCACTGGAGGCATGCGCATCGCCGTCATCGCACCGCCTTGGACGCCCATCCCCCCGCCTCTCTACGGAGGCATCGAGTCCGTGGTCCACCTCCTCGCCACCGGCTTCCAGGACGAGGGCCACGAAGTGCTCCTCTACGCCACGGGCGACTCCACCTGCCCGGTGCCCCGCTCCCACGTGCTGGAGGAGGCCGAGGGCTACCGCATCGGCATGGCCGTCCCGGAGCTGCGCCACCTCATGCACGCCTACGACGAGGTGCAGGACTTCGACATCGTCCACGACCACACCGTGGTGGGACCGCTGTACTCCGAGCGCTTCCCCGACCTCAAGGTGGTCACCACCAACCACGGCCCCTTCAACGACGAGCTGTCCGACATCTATCGGCGCACGGCGCACCGGGTGCCGCTCATCGCCATCTCCCACGCCCAGCACAAGCCCGTCCCCGACATCCCCATCGCCAAGGTCATCCACCACGGCGTGAACGTCGACCAGTTCCCGCTCGGCAGCGGCGAGGGCGACTACTGCCTGTTCCTCGGACGCATGTCCCCCGACAAGGGCGCCCACCGGGCCAGCGTGGCGGCGTCGAAGGCCGGGTACCCGCTGCGCATGGCGGCCAAGATGCGGGAGCCGTGGGAGCACGAGTACTACCAGTCCGAGGTGGAGCCCCACCTCGACGAGGAGATCCAGTACCTGGGCGAGGTCTCCCACGACGAGAAGCTCGAGCTGCTGGCCAACGCCCGCTGCCTGCTGGTCCCCATCCGCTGGAACGAGCCCTTCGGCATGGTGATGATCGAGGCCCTGGCCTGCGGCACACCGGTGCTCGCCTATCCCGAGGGGGCCGCCCCCGAGATCGTGGAGGACGGCAAGACCGGCTTCCTCTGCCGCGACGAGAACGATATGGCCGAGTCCATCCCCCGGGTGGACCAGATCGACCGGTCGCAGTGCCGAGACATCGTCGAGAGCTACTTCTCGGCCAAGCGCATGGTGGCCGACCACCTGGCCCTCTTCGAGCAGATCCTCAACTGCTAGTTCGCTAGATCGGCGCCACCGCGTCCACCCCGAGGGCCTCCTCCAGGGCGGCGGCGGTGCGGAGCACCACCAGGTCCCCGTGCTGGGGCCCCACCAGCTGGAGGCCGACAGGGACCCCGTCGCCGGTGAAGCCGGCGCACACTGTCGCCGCCGGTGAGCGGGTCATGTTGAACGGGTAGGTGAAGCGCACCCAGTTGAGGTCGGGGTTGCCGTCGATGACGCCCACCTCCCCGGAGCGGGGAGCGGGCGCCGCCGTGGTGGGCGTCACGAGCAGTCGCACGCCCCGGAACAGCTCCACCAGCTTGGCGTTGAGGCGGTAGCACTCGGCCTCGGCTCTCACCGCCTCCAGGGCGCTGAGCGAGGCTGCCCACTCCGCCATGGCCCGCACACCGGGGTCGATGCGCTCCCACGTCTCGGTCCCACGGAACCCTTCGATGGCGTGCAGCAGGTAGCTGCAGGCGAGCGTCATCCACGCCGGCGCCGGGTCCTCGGCGAACAGCGTGTCGACCTCCACCACCTCGGCTCCCAGCTCGCCCAGCACGGCCACGGCCCGCTGGCAGGCGCCCAGCACCTCCGAGTCCACCGGGGCGTAGCCGAGCGTGGGCGACCAAGCAACCTTGATGGGCGGGCGAGGGTCGTCCAGGGCGGCCCGCCAGGTCGGCTCCGGCATGGGCAGCGACCTGAGGTCGGCGGGGTCCGGGCCGATCACCTGGTCGAGGGCGAAGGCGATGTCGGCGACCGAGCGGGCCATGGGCCCCTTGCTGGAGAGCTGGTACCAGCCCGTGGGCTGCGCCCCGCTCACCGGCACCCGGCCCAGCGACGGCATCATCCCCGAGATTCCGCACAGCGCGGAGGGGATGCGGATGGAGCCGCCGCCGTCCGATCCCGTGGCGAGGGGCACCATGCCCGAGGCGACAGCCGCCGCGCTCCCTCCCGACGACCCGCCCGGCGACCGCTCGAGGTTCCAGGGGTTGCGGGTAGCCCCGAAGGTGGGGTTCTCGGTGTCGGGCTTCCACCCGAGCTCGGGCGTGTTGGTCTTGCCCACCACCACGCACCCGGCCGCCTTGAGCCGTGCCACCAGCACCGAGTCGGACGTGGCCGGCCCGCCACCCGCCCACGCCCCCGAGCCCCGGGTGGTGGGCAGGCCGGCGGCGTCCTCCAGGTCCTTGACGCCGATGGGCACACCGGCCAGCGGGCCTCCGTCCTCCCCCCGCGCCACCGCCCGGTCCACGGCCCGGGCGGCGGCAAGGGCGGCGTCGGCGTCCACGGCCACGAAGGCGTTGACCCGCCCGTTCACGGCGTCGATGCGGCCCAGGGCGTGCTCGGTCAGCTCCCGGGCGCTCAGCGACCCGTCCTGCACCCTGGCGGCCAGTCCCTCCAGGCTCTCCCGTCGGAAGTCCATGGCCGCACGAGCCTACGAGCCGGCCTTCGTACAATCGGGGCCATGGCGAACATGGACGAGATGAAGGGCAGGGCCAAGGAGGCCGCCGGGGACCTCACCGACGACCCGGACCTCAAGCGCGAGGGTGAGGTCGACCAGGCCAAGGGCAAGACCAAGGCGAAGGTCGACGAGGCCGCCGACAAGGTCAAGCGCTTCGTGACCCGGGACTGACGGGCGGCTCACCGTCACACCCGGCGAATACCGTCGGGTGTCGGTGGAGCTCACGGCGGCACAACAACGGGTGGTCGACCACGAAGGCGGGATGCTGCGCGTGGTCGGGCCTGCCGGCACGGGCAAGACCACGGCGCTCGTGCACCGCTACCTGCGCCTGGCCGGCGAGGTCGGCACGTCGCGGGTCCTCGTGCTGGCCCGCCACCGGGCCGCGGCCCTTCGCTTCCGACAGGCCGTGCTCCCCCACCTGGGCCGGCGGCTGGAGTCCCTCTCCGTCACCACCGTCTGGGGCTTCGCCTTCGACCTCCTGCGCCGTCGGGGCCGGCGCCCACGCCTGCTCACCGCCGCCCAGCAGTGGGCGCTGGTGCGGGAGCTGCTGGCCGCAGAGGCGGCCGACGCCCGGTTGTGGCCCACGCTGCATCCGCTGGTCGGAAGGAGGGCCTTCGCCGACCAGGTCTCCACCGCCGTGCTGTATGCCCAGGCCACAGGGTCAACGCCGGAGCGGGTCCGCGCCGCCGGGGAGTCCGAGGGGGGCCATGCCGGGCGACGCTGGGTCGAGCTGGGCCACTTCCTCGACCGCTACCGGGCCGCCCTCGCCACCCGAGACCTGGTCGACGGCCCCGGCGTGGTGGCGGAGGCGGCGGCGGTCCTGGGCGACCCGGCGGTGGCCGAGGCGGAGCGGGCCCGCCATCCCCACCTCCTTGTCGACGACCACGAGTCGGCCACCCCGGTTGCCCACGAGCTGGTCCGGTCGCTGGCCGGTCCCGGCGGCGACGCCGCGGTGGCCGGCAACCCGGACGTGGCCGTGGGATCTGCCTCGGGGGCCACCGCCGCCCTCTTCGAGGCGCTCGCGCCGGCGGTCGACGTCACCCTCGACGTGCCCTTCCGGCGCCCCGCGCCGCCGGTCCTGGTCCGGTGCGGCCACCCGTCGCTGGAAGGGGAGGCGGTCGCCGGGGAGCTGCTGGAGGCCCGTGCCCGGGGCGTGGCCTGGGAGGACATGGCCGTCCTGGTGCGCCACGCCGGCCGGCGGGGGCAGGCCGTGGTCCGCGCACTGGCCCGAAACGAGATCCCGGTTGCGCCCACCGGAGGGGTGGCCACCGAGGACCCGTCGGTCCGAGGCCTGATCGACCTGCTCCGCTGGGCCCACGGCGACGGCACGGCCCTGGACAGGCTCCTCACCTCGCCGCTGTCCCGCCTCGACCCTGCCGAGGTCCGCACCCTGCGCCGGACGGCCCAGGCGGCGGGCACGGCGCTGGAGGAGCAGCCCGCTCTGGCCCCGCTGACGTCCGCCCGCGACGCCCTGGCCGCCCGGGCCGAGACCGACGACGTCGCCACCGTGGCCCACCAGGCCTTTCGCCTCGGCCTGGCCCACCTCGTGCACGGACCGGGGGAGCAGCCCACGGCCGCCGAGGAGAGAGCCCTCGACGCGGTGGTGAGCTTCCTTGACCAGGTGAGCCGCCACGTCGAGCGCCACCCGGGCACGAGGTTGGGCGACTACCTGGCGCTCCTCGACGCCCCCACCCCCTCGCCGGACCCCTGGGTCACGCCGCCCGCCGCCTCCGGCGCTGTGACGGTGAGCCCCATCGCCGCCGCGGCCGGGGCCCAGTGGGACACGGTGGTCCTGGCCGGGTGCGTGGAGGGCGAGCTGCCCCGGGTGGACGGCGGCCCCGGGTTCTTCGACCCCGCAGTCCTGCAAGGCCCTCCCATGCCCACTGCCGACGAGCGCCGGGCCGGCTCCGTGCAGGAGGAGCGGCGCCTGTTCGCCTTGGCCTGCTCCCGGCCCAGCGCCACCCTGGTGGCAGTGGCCGCCCCCGAGCCCGGCGTGCTGCTCAGCCGCTTCGTGGAGGACTGGGAGCCGCGTGCCCCCCGACTGTCACTCGAAGGGGGCCGGTGCCCGCCCGCGCCGCCGCCCACGGCCGGCCCCGAGCCGCTGTGGCCCGACGGCGCCCTGCACCTGTCGGCCAGCCAGCTGGACACCTACGAGGACTGCCCCCTCAAGCACGGCTACCGCTACGCCCTGGGCGTGCGGGCCCACGGAGGGGTGCACGCCAACCTGGGCAGCCTCGCGCACGACGTGCTCGAGCTGTTCTGCGATCCCGAGGGGCCCGTCCCCCCCGGCGAGCGCACCCTCGAGCGCTTGCACGAGCTGGCCCGAGAGCGCTGGCGGGACGACCTGGCCCCCTACCGCCCCCAGCTGGAGGAGGCCCGCCGCGACCTGTTCGACATGCTCGACCTCTGGTGGGAGCAGGAGGGGGGCGTGGACGGCGGCCCGGCCGTGCTGGCCACCGAGCATCGCTTCGACGTGGGCGTGGGGCCGCACCGCCTCACCGGCCGCATTGACCGGGTCGACCGCAGCGACGACGGCACCGGCATCCGGGTCGTCGACTACAAGACGGGCAAGAAGAGGCCCAGGCCCGAGGACGTGGACGAAGACCTCCAGCTCGCCACCTATCACCTCGGCGCCAGCCGAGACGGGGAGCTGTCGGCATGGGGCCCGGTGCGCCAGCTCCGGCTGCTGCACCTGCGCACCATGACGGCCTTCGAGCAGGAGATCGGCGCCGACCACACCAGGCGCACCGAGGAGCGCATCCTCGACGCCGCGGCCCGCATGGTGGCCGAGCACCTGGAGCCGGCCGTGGACGCCGAGTGCGATCACTGCGAGGTCCATCGGCTGTGCCCGCTGTGGCCCGAGGGCAGGGAGGTGGGCTCCGAGTGAGCGAGCCCTTCGTGCCCACCGACGACCAGCGAGCGGTCATAGAGCACCCGCTGTCGGGCCTGTTGGTGGTGGCCGGGGCGGGCACGGGCAAGACCACCGTCATGGCCGCCCGCATGCTCCACCTGATCGAGCAAGGGTCGGTGGCTCCCCATCAAGTGCTCGGGCTCACGTTCACCAACAAGGCGGCTGCCAACCTCAAGCAGCGGGTCCGGGAGCGGCTCGGCCCCGACGCCGACGTGACGGTGTCCACCTACCACGCCTTCGGCGCTTCTCTGGTGGCGTCCCATGGCCTGGAGCTGGACCTCGACCCCGGCACCCAGGTGCTGAACCGGGCCCAGGCCTGGCAGCTGCTCTTCGCCGTGTTCGACGAGTTCCGCTTCGAGCGCCGCAGCACCTTCGTCCCCTCGCTGGTCGTCGACGACGCCCTGGCCCTGGCCTCACGCTGCGCCGACCACCTCGTCCCCGTGGAGGCGGTGGCGGCGGACTGCGAGGAGGTGATGACCAGCGGCCGCTGGAAGCGCCAGCGCGAGACGGCGGCCAAGCGGCTCGAGCTGTGCCAGGTGGTGTCGGCCTACGAGCGTCGCAAGCGGGAGCGCAACCTCCTCGACTACGGCGACCAGGTCGCCCTGGCCGTCCGCCTCCTGCGGGAGCTCCCCCGTCTGCGCGCCGACCTCCGCCGGCAGCACCCGGTCGCCCTCCTCGACGAGTACCAGGACACCAACTACGCCCAGCGGGTGCTCCTACAGCTCATCTACCCCCCCGGCTCCCCTGTCACCGCCGTGGGCGACGACATGCAGTCCATCTACGGCTTCAGGGGTGCCCACCTGGGCAACATCTTCGCCTTCCCGGACCACTTCCCCCCTGCCCAGCGCAAGCCGCTGGAGACCAACCGCCGCTCGGGCCCCGAGCTGGTCGACCTGGCCAACCGCATCCAGCAGCAGGTCGAACGGGCGCTGCCCAAGGAGCTGGCCGCCCTCCCGGGGGCCCGACCCACGGCGGTCGAGTGCTTCCTGGCCTCCGACGACGCCGCGGAGGCGGCCGAGATCGCCCGTGACGTGGCCCAAGCCGGTGGGCCCTGGTCCCAGCACGCCGTGCTGTGCCGCAAGCGCAGGCTCATCGGGGCCGTGGTCTCGGCTCTGGAGGAGCGGGGTGTCCCCGTCGAGGTCGTGGGAATGGGCGGCCTCTTGGACCGTCCCGAGACAGTCGACCTGCTGGCCTGGCTCGAGGTGCTGGCCGACCTCTCGTCCTCGGTGGCCCTCCTGCGCATCCTCCAAGGACCGCGCTACCGCATCGGCTGGCGGGACCTAGCCGCCCTGGCCCGTCACGCCCGAGCCCTGAGGCCCCCCGAGCAAGAGGGGGTGGTGTTGGCCGACGCCCTCGAGGACCTCGACGCCGTGGCCGACCTGTCGCCCGCGGCCCGGGGCCGGCTGGCCACCTTCTGGGAGGAGCGGAGGTCGCTGTCGGGGCTGGCCGCCCGCCTCTCGGTGCTGGACCTGGCCGAGGCCGTGGCTCGACGGACGGGTCTCTGGACCGCGGCCGGCCGGCGGGGGCGGGAGAACCTCCTGCGCTTCTTCGACCTGGCCGCCCGCTTCGCGCCGGTGGAGGGTGACCCCGGGCTCACGGCCTTCGTGGAGTACCTGCAGCTCCTCGACGAGACCGACGAGGAGCTGGCCGAGGCCCACCCCAGCGGCACCGACGCGGTGCGGGTCATGACCGTGCACCAGGCCAAGGGGCTGGAGTTCCCCTGCGTCTGGGTGCCGGGGCTGGCCGGCGGGTCGGGGCGGGGAGGTGGCATCTTCCCCGACAGCCGGGCCGGCGACAACCCGCTGGGACAGGCGTCGGCCCTGCCGTGGTGGGTGCGGCCGGACGACGAGGGGATGCCCGACTGGCGGGAGAAGCGCCACACGGAAGCCGTCATAGACGCCGAGGTGCGCCGGCGCCGGCAGGACGAGGAGTGGCGCCTCCTGTACGTTGCCTGCACCCGGGCCCGGCACCGTCTGGTCTGCTCGGCCGCCCACTGGTACCCGGGGCCGGCCGAGCCGCAGGGCCCCTCGGTGTTCTACGAGTTCCTCGCCGCCCAGGACGACCTGGTGAGGGAGCGCTTCCGGCACCCGCCGCCCGAGGTGGACCCTGCCACGGCGGCCAAGGAGCGCCGCCGGGCGGCGGCGACGCTCCCCGCGCCGCCAGCCGTAGAGGCCGACGACCCCGGCTTCGGGCCGGCCGTGCCGACCGGCCCCGCCC
>JALYHE010000084.1 GCA_030776705.1 Actinomycetota bacterium
CGAGCAGCCGGCCGAGGCCCGACCCGAGCCGGTGGTGCAGCGCCCGGAGGCACCGGCCCTCTCGGCCGGGGTGTCGGGGGTGAGCCTCACCCTCGAGGAGCTGGCGTCGGCCAGCGGCCTCTCCGTCGACCGGGTGCGCGACCTGGAGCGGGCCGGCTTCATAGTGGGCCGTCCCATGGCCGACGCCGTGTACTACGAAGAGGAGTCGTTGGTCGTGGCCAGGCTGGTGGCCGGCTTCGCCCACTTCGGCATCGAGCCCCGCCACCTGCGCATCTACAAGAACGCGGCCGAGCGCGAGTCGGGTCTCTTCCAGCAGGTGATCGTGCCGCTCCTGAAGCAGCGCAACCCCGAGGCCCGCCGCAAGGCGGTGGACGCCGTGGACGAGCTGTCCCAACTGGGCGAGAGACTCCGGGCCGCCATGCTGCGCCAGGCCCTCAAGGGCCTTACCGGCGGGTGATCCCGAAGCGGTCGCCTTGAGCCGACCCAGGGTGCTCATCACGGGCGACGAGCTGCGCGACGCCGTGGGGCGGCTGGGGATGGAGATCTCGGAGCACTACGAGGACGGTGTCCTGCTGGTGGCGGTGCTCAAGGGCAGCGTCCCCTTCCTGGCCGACCTGGTGCGGGCCCTCACCATCGTCCCGGAGGTCGACTTCCTCGCCCTCTCCGCTTATGCCGAGGGCACCGGGCGGGTCCGCATCGTCAAGGACCTCGACGTGGACGTCGCCGGGCGTGACGTGGTGCTGGTGGAGGACGCGGTGGACACCGGGCTGACCCTCACCTACGTGCTGGGGGAGCTGGCCCGACGCAGCCCCCGCTCCCTCGAGGTCTGCGCCCTGCTCGACAAGGCCGTCCGCCGCATCGTGCCCCTGAGCGTCCGGTTCACCGGCTTCACGGTGGGCGACGAGTTCCTGCTGGGCTACGGCCTCGACTACGCCGAGCGCTACCGCAACCTGGACCTCGTCGCCGTGGGGGACCTCGCCGCCCTCCGAGCCGACCCCGACAGCTACCTGGACGCGTTCTACACACGGTAGGGTTGGACCATGGTCGAGATGCGCCTGGCCGCGGTTCGAGTCGAGTTGCCGACCAACAATCCGGTGGTGCTGCTCCAGGAGGTGGAAGGGGCGCGGCGGACGCTGCCGATATTCATCGGCGCCCCGGAGGCCACGGCCATCGCCTTCGCCCTCCAGGGGGTGGCGACGGCCCGGCCCATGACTCACGACCTGCTGCGCGACGTCCTCGAGAACCTGGGCGCCATCCTCGAGCGGGTGGTGATAACCGAGCTGCGCATGTCGGAGGACGGCAGGGGCGGCACCTACTACGCCGAGCTGCACCTGCGCCAGGGCGGCCAGTCACAAACGGTGTCGAGCCGTCCCTCGGACGCCATCGCCCTGGCCGCCCGCACGAGCAGCCCCATCTACGCCGAGGAGGAGCTCATCGACGAGGCCGGCCTGGTGATGGAGGCCGAGGACGAGGAGGAGGCGGCGGCACCCGAGGAGCTGGTGTCGCAGTTCCGCCAGTTCATCGAGGGCGTGCGGCCGGAGGACTTCGGGGAGACCTGAGCCCGGAGTTGTTGACGGCGGGGCGGGCTGGTCGTACTCTTCGCGTTGACACCGATGTAATTCCGTCGCTGTCAGTCAACAAAGGAGGCACTTCCCCATGCCCGAAGAGGGGTTCCGGGGCCCGCAGGTCTGTTCCATCGTGGGCATCAGCTACCGCCAGCTCGACTACTGGGCCAGGACAGACCTGCTGCGGCCCTCGATCAGCGAGGCCAGGGGCAGCGGCACCCAGCGGGTGTACTCCTACCGTGACCTGCTCGAGCTGAAGGTGATCAAGCGGCTGCTGGACGCCGGCGTCTCGCTGCAGTCGGCCCGTCGGGCCATCGACGTCCTGCGCAGCAGCGGGGGCGACGTGGCCACGGCCAACCTGGTCATGAGCGGTTCTCAGTCCGTGCTGGCCCGCTCCGGCGAGGAGATCATCGACCTGCTCAAGGGGGGCCAGGGAGTCCTCAACGTGGTGGACCTGGCCGGCGTGGTGGAAGAGCTCGACGCCGCCATCCACGAGCTGGTCCCGCCCCGCCGCCCCGGCGCCGAGGCCGGCGAGGGTTCCGAGGGCGACGGGCTGGCCCGGGCCGGCGGCGGAGGCTAGCCCTGGACCACCAGGAGCTCCCCCACCAGCGGGTCCGCTTCGCCCACAACTCGGAGCGGCAGTTCGCCAAGCTGCTCGACTTCTATGGCATCGACTGGGAGTACGAGCCCAGGGAGTTCACGCTCGAGTGGGACAAGGAAGAGAACCCAGTGCAGGCCTTCCGCCCTGACTTCTACCTGCCCGCCTACGACCTCTACATCGAGATCACCACCTTGAACCAGAAGCTGGTGACCAAGAAGAACCGTAAGGCTCGACGTCTCCGGGAGCTGTACCCCGACGTCAAGATCAAGCTCTTCTACCAGCGGGACTACCTCAACCTCCTGGTCAAGTACGGGCTGGAGGAGCCGTCCCAGCTGGCCGCCGACCAGCTCGACGCCGTCGAGCCCCGGCCCCTGGACTTCGAGCTCCCCGAGAAGCCCTCGGACTCCTCGCTTCACTAGTCTGCCCGGGTGCCCCACTCCGGCGGCGCCGCCCGCCGCTCGCCCCTCGATGCCGCCCACCGCGCCCTGGGCGCCAAGATGGTGCCCTTCGGGGGCTGGGAGATGCCCCTGGCCTACCCGGCCGGGACCCTGGCCGAGCACCGGGCGTGCCGGGAGTCGGCGGTGGCCTTCGACGTCAGCCACCTCGGCACCGTGCGGGTGAGGGGCGCCGGGGCTTTCGACCACCTGAACGCCACCCTCACCAACGACCTGGGCCGCATCGCTCCCGGGCGGGCCCAGTACACCCACCTTCTCGACCCCGCCGACGCCTCGGTGCTGGACGACATCATCGTGTGGTGGGTGGACGACGACTGGTTCGACGTGATGCCCAACGCCTCCAACACGGCCAGGGTCCTGAGCGCGGTGGGCGGGGAGGACGTGACCGCCAGCCGGGCCGTGGTGGCCGTGCAGGGGCCGGCGGCGCGCCGGCACCTGGATGCGGTGTCGCTCGAGGCGGCCGGCGTGGGCCGCTTCGGCGTGCGTGAGGTCGACTGGAAGGGCAACCACCTGGTGGCGGCCGGCACCGGCTACACCGGCGAGGAGGGGGTGGAGCTGCTCGTGCCCGCCGACGTGGCCGAGGCGTTCTGGCAGGCGGTGCTCGACGCCGGCGTGGCCGCGGCCGGCCTCGGCGCCCGGGACACCCTCCGGCTCGAGGCCGGGCTGCCCCTGCACGGCCACGAGCTGGGCCCCGGCATAACCCCGCTGCAGGCCGGGCTGGGCTGGGTGGTGTCCTGGGACAAGGGCCCCTTCCGGGGGCGGGAGGCCCTCGAGGAGGAGCGCCGGCGGGGCCCGAGCCGCGTGCTGCGGGGCCTTGTCATGGAAGGCCGCCGCCCTCCGCGCGAGGGTTGCGCCGTGCTGGTCGATGGCTCGCCGGCGGGAACGGTGACCAGCGGCAACTTCTCGCCCGTGCTCGAGCGGGGCATCGCCCTGGCCTTCGTGCCGCCCCAGGTGGAGGTGGGCACGGAGGTCGAGGTCGACGTCCGGGGCCAGCCCGTGGCCGCCACCGTCACCAAGCCGCCCTTCGTGGGCAGGAAGGAGGGCTAGCGGGCGTGGCCCACTTCGTGCCTCACACCGACGCCGAGATCGACGCCATGCTCGCCTTCCTCGGCCTCTCGTCGCTCGAAGAGCTGTTCTCGGCCGTGCCCGAGGGCCTGCGCCTGGCAGGCCGGCCCGGGCCCGACGGCGGCCTGCGCTACCTCGACATGCCCGACGGGCTGTCGGAGCCGGACGTGGCCGCCGAGATGGCCCGCCTGGCCGCCCGCAACGCCGTCGAGGCCGACCTGGTGTGCTTCGCCGGGGGCGGGGCCTACGACCACGAGGTGCCGGCCACGGTGCGCCGGGTGGCCATGCGCTCGGAGTTCGTCACCGCCTACACGCCTTACCAGCCCGAGGTGGCCCAGGGCGTGCTCCAGGCCCTGTTCGAGTACCAGACCATGCTGTGCCGCCTGGCCGGCACCGAGGTGGCCAACGCCTCCCTCTACGACGGGGCCAGCGCCTGCGTGGAGGGGGTCAACCTGGCTGCCGCGGCCACGGGGCGCCCCCTGGCCTGGGTGAGCCGGGGGGTGAACCCGAGCTGGCGCCAGGTGGTGCACACGTTCGCGGCGGGCAGCGGCCACCAGGTGACCGAGGTCGATCTGGTCGACGGGGTCACGGGCTGGCCCGAGGCCGACGGGGAGAGTCCCGGCGCCCTGGTCGTGCAGTACCCCAACTACCTGGGGTGCCTGGAGGACCTGGCCGAGGCCCGGAGGGTGGCCGACCGGCACGGGGCCCTCCTGGTGGTCGCCTTCGACCCGGTGGCGGCCGGACTGCTGCGCTCGCCGGGCTCCTTCGGCGCCGACGTGGTGGTGGGGGAGGGCCAGCCGTTCGGGACGCCGCTTTCCTTCGGGGGTCCTTACCTCGGGCTCTTCGCCTGCCGCCGCGAGCACGTCCGGCGCCTGCCGGGGCGACTGGTGGGCCAGACCGTCGACACCGAGGGCCGCCGGGCCTACGTCACCACCCTTCGCACCCGCGAGCAGGACATCCGCCGGGAGAAGGCCTCGTCCAACGTGTGCACCAACCAGACTCTGATCGCGGTGTGCTGCGCCGTGCAGCTGGCCTGGCTGGGGACCAGCGGCCTCCGGGAGCTGGCCCTGCGCTGCGCCCGGGGGACCCGCTACGCCCGAGAGGCCGTGCTGGCCATCGACGGCGTGGAGCCGGCCGCCCCGGCCCCCGTCCTGCGGGAGTTCGCCGTGCGCCTTCCGGTCCCCGCCGACGCCGCGGTGGAGCGCATGGCCGACGAGGGGTTCCTGGCCGGCATCCCCCTCGGCGATGAGCATGGCGGCGGCCTGCTGGTGGCGGTCACCGAGCGCCGCACCCGCGACGAGATCGACGCCTACGCCGCCGCCCTGGAGAAGGTCATCCGATGACGGGGGCGGCTGGGGGGAAGGCCACCAGCGCGCCGCTCATGGGCCGGGACGAGGAGCCCACCCTCTTCGAGCTGTCGTCACCCGGGCGCCGGGCGTGGTCGTTCCGCACTACCAACCTGCCCGAGTGGGACGCCGAAGAGATGGTGCCCGTCGACCACCTGAGGCCCGAGCCCACCCCCGTGGCCGAGGTGTCGGAGCGGGACGTGGTGGCCCACTTCACGCGGTTGACCCACCGGCAGTACTCGGTGGACCTCGGGGCCTACCCGCTCGGGTCGTGCACCATGAAGTACAACCCCAAGCTCTGCGACGACGCCGCCTC
>JALYHE010000085.1 GCA_030776705.1 Actinomycetota bacterium
CTCCCGGCTCGAGGAGCCGGGCCGGGCCCAACAGGAGGCCTACCGCCAGCTGGTGGAGCGGCCCGACTGGCTGCCCCAGGTGCTGGCCTCCGTCCCCCCGTGGCTGCACCCCACCGTCCGCGACAACGTGACGGCCGGGGCCGAGCTGCGGGCCCTCCACAAGCCCCGCACCACGCTGCCGTCGTGGCGCATCGTGCCGCCGGCGCCCGCCCAGGAGCTAATGGGCCACTACAAGGCGGCCGAGGAGGTCGTCGGCATCCCCTGGCAGTACCTGGCCGCCATCCACCTGGTCGAAACCCGCATGGGACGGATCAGGGGGACCAGCTCGGCCGGAGCGCAGGGCCCCATGCAGTTCCTGCCCGGCACCTGGCGCATCTACGGGCAGGGGGGCGACATCAACTCCAACCGGGACTCGATCTTCGCCGCGGCCCGGCTGCTGGCCCGCAACGGCGGCCCCGGCAACATGAGCAACGCCCTGTTCAACTACAACCGCAGCCGCCGCTACGTGACGGCGGTCAGCGCCTACGCGGCCCAGATGCGGTCCAACGAGCGCGCCTACCTCGGCTACTACCACTGGCAGGTGTACTACCGGTTGGTCGACGGGGACCGGCTGCTGCCGGTGGGGTACGGGTCCTGAGCCGGGAGGCTCAGGAGCGCTGTTCCATGGGGACGTAGTCGCGCTTTTCCGGGCCGACGTAGAGCTGGCGGGGACGGGCGATCTTGGCGTCCTGCTCGAGCAGCTCCACCCAGTGGGCCAGCCAGCCGGACGTGCGGGGGATGGCGAACAGCACCGGGAACATCTCGACCGGAAAGCCCATGGCCTGGTAGATCAGCCCAGAGTAGAAGTCCACGTTGGGGTACAGGCGGCGGGAGACGAAGTAGTCGTCGGACAGCGCCACCTCCTCGAGCTTCAAGGCGATGTCGAGGAGCGGGTTCTTGCCGGTGACCTCGAACACCTGGTCGGCCACCTCCTTGATGATGGCGGCCCGGGGGTCGTAGCTCTTGTAGACACGGTGGCCGAAGCCCTGGAGCCGGCCCTGTCCCTGCTTCACGCCGGCGATGAAGTCGGGGACGTTCTCCAGCGAGCCGATGCGGGTCAGCATCTTGATCACGGCCTCGTTGGCGCCCCCGTGGCGAGGGCCGTACAGGGCGGCGCACGCCGCCGCGCAGGCCGAGTAGGGGTCGGCGTGGGCCGAGCCGACCGTCCGCATGGCGGTGGTGGAGCAGTTCTGCTCGTGGTCGGCGTGGATGATGAACAGCACGTCGAGGGCACGGGAGAGCGCCGGGTGGGCCTCGAAGCGAGGCTCGGCGACCTTCCACATCATGGACAGGAAGTTGGCCGGGAAGGACAGGGAGTTGTCGGGGTAGACGAAGGGCATGCCCACGCTGAAGCGGTGGGCGGCGGCGGCCAGGGTGGGCATCTTGGCGATGAGTCGCACGATCTGCTTCATGCGGCTCTCGGGGTCGTGGATCTCCTTGGCGTCGAGGTAGAAGGTGGAGAGAGCGGCCACGGCCGACACGAGCATGCCCATGGGGTGGGCGTCGTAGTGGAAGCCCTCGAGGAAGCGCTTCCGCACGTTCTCGTGGATGAAGGTGTGGTAGGTGACGTCGTGGGTCCAGGCCTCGCTCTGCTCGGGGGTGGGCAGCTCGCCGTGGAGCAGGAGGTAGGCCACCTCCAGGTAGGTGGAGTGCTCGGCCAGCTGCTCGATGGGGTACCCGCGGTAGCGGAGGATCCCGTTGTCGCCGTCCAGGTAGGTGATCGAGCTCTCGCAGGCGGCCGTGGACAGGAACCCCGGGTCGAAGAACAGCACGTCGGGCAGGGCCTTGCGCCACGACGGGGAGGGGACGCCCCCGTTGACGAGGGGCACGTCGAACCGCTCGCCCGTGCGGTTGTCGATGATGGTGATGCTCTCGTCCGTCACGATGTAGCGCTATTCCCCCGAGTAACGGTAGACGTTCGTGTCGCGGGGCCGGAAGCCCAGCCGCCGGTACAGGCGGTTGGCGGCCTCCCGGGAGGGGCGGGACGTGAGGTCAACGGTGCGGGCTCCGGCTTCGGCGGCCAGCCGAATGGCGGCCCGGGTGAGGGCCTCGCCCGTCCCCCGGCCACGGGCCGACTCGTCCACGACCACGTCCTCGATCCACGCCCGCATGCCGGTCGGGATGCGGAACAGCACCAGCGTGAGCGTGCCGACGATCGGCTCTCCCACGCCCAGGCGGGCGATGAGCAGGCGGGTGCCGGGAGCGCTGACCATCTCCTCCAGGACCCGGGGGCCGGGCGGTGGTGACGACCGGGACAGTTGGGGCACGAGGCGGGCCATGGCGTCCACCAGCTCGGGGGTCACCTCGGCCGCCTCCTCGACGACGACGCTCACGGCCTCCCTCCCTGCCACGGACCCTCCCGGGAATTGTGAGTGGCGACCGGGGAGGACTGTAGTGGGGCCATGCGCGTAGCGGGCTCGGTCGCCATCGTGACCGGGGCGTCGTCGGGCATCGGGTGGGAGACGGCCCTGCTCCTGGCCCGGAAGGGCGCCCACGTCCGGGCCGTGGCCCGCAGCCAGTCGGACCTCCGAGACCTCGCCGGGCAGCACCCGGGCATCACCCCCCACGCCGCCGACCTGTCGTCGGAGGAGGATCGCATCGCACTGGCCGAGGCGGCGGGCGACGTCGACGTCCTCGTCAACAACGCCGGGCTGGGGTGGACCGGCCTGGTGGAGGACATGCCTCCCGAGCGGGTGCGCCTCCTGTTCGAGGTGAACGTGATGGCCCTGATCGACCTCACCCAGCGCCTGGTGCCGGGCATGCTCGCCCGCCGCCGGGGCCACGTGGTGAACGTGGCCTCGGTGGCGTCCTGGGTGGCGACACCGCCGCTCACCGTGTACGCCGCCACCAAGTTCGCCGTCCAGGGCTTCAGCGACGGCTTGCGCCGGGAGCTGATCGGGCGAGGGGTCGCCGTCAGCACCGTCAACCCCGGCCCCATCTCCACCAAGTTCTGGGCCCGCAGCGGAGGACGCGACCGGCCCTCCCAGCACCTCGGCGACGACCTCAAGC
>JALYHE010000086.1 GCA_030776705.1 Actinomycetota bacterium
CCCCCACGTCGACGGCGTTGCGCACCAACCGCCAACGGGCGCGGATCCGGGCCCGCCGTCCCACCTCCAGCTCCTCCTCGCTTCCGCACACCACGACCTGGGCCCAGCGGGCGGCCAGGCGCTCCCACGCCACGGCCGCCTGTCGCAGCGGCGGCTCGAGGGCGTAGAAGGACCAGGCGTGGGGCTGGAAGATGGTGGGCAGGCGACCTCGAAGAGCGGCCCTGCCGGCCAGGCCTGCCTTGGAGGAGTGCAGGTGGACGATGTCGGGGCCGGCCCGTTCCACCAGCGCGCCCAGGCGGCGCACCTCGCCGGGCACGCCCGCTCCGGGAGACCGCTGGGCCTCCCACGCCAGCCAGGTGGCCCCCACCGCCTCGGCCGGCGGCCGCAGCGCGCTGGCCGGGTTGCCGGCGACTGCCACCTCCCAGCCCTTGGCGGCCTGAGCCGCCACGAGGGCTTCGAGGTAGCGGCCCAGGCCGTACTCGCTGGACTGGGCCACGTGGAGCACCGAGACGGGCGGGCCCGGCCTCATCCGACCGCCACCGACCTGGCCTCGCCCGACTCGAACGATCCACCCGGCGTGGACCAGGCCACGGCCGGCACCCGGGCCGAAGGCTCGACCCGGAGGGGTCCGTGCCCCTGCGGGAGGCGGAAGCGGAGGGTGAAGGACTGCGCCCCTCCCTTCTTCACCGACACGGGCACGGCCACCACCTTGGTGGGGCCGTCGGAGCCGGCGGCGGAGAAGGTCTCTCGGCCCTCCACGGTGATGGAGCCGGCCCCGCCGGGCAGGTTGACGCTCAGGATCCCGGCGTAGTCCCCGGCAGCCAGGCCGCTGCCGGGGAAGGGACCGGTGACGTAGGGCGGCTCGCCGTCAGGGGTGGTGTTCTGGAGCAGGACCTGGAGGGTGGCGCCTACCGATCGCGCCTGCCGTTCGAACCGGAGCGTGGCCTCCACGTGCAGGAACCGGTCCAGCTTGTTGCCTGCCTGGTTGAGTACCGACACGACCAGCGACGACGGGCCGATCGCGCCGTTCAGCTTGGCCGCCGACCAGGCTCGCTGTTCCTCGGGCCGGGCCGACCAGGCCATGAGGTGGCGCCCGCGTGCCGCCTGGGCCAGTCCCGATGAGAGCTGGCCCGCGTCCCAGTCCCGCGTCTGGAGGGCGACGAGGGCGCTCTTGGCGATGACGCCGAGCTGTTCCCGCCGGGCGGCCTGGGCGGCGGTGTCGGACCCCCTGAGGCCGGCGTACTGGTCGTGCAGGAGCAGGTCGTCGACGCCGTCGGCCGTGACGGTGCGGCCGCCCACGTCGACGGGACCGGTGGCCCGCACCACCGCCTGCACGCCCAGCGGGTCGAGAGCCAGGACCCCGTCGACCGCCCCGCCACCTGTTGCCGCCCACATGCGGGACGCCAGAGCGGCACTGGCCGGGAACCGGGGGGAAGCGGCCAGGTTGCGCCACTCGCGGTTGGGCTCCAGCCAGCCCCAACGACCGGCCAGGTCGGGGTCCTCGATGGGCGGAGCCAGCTGAGGGGGCAGCAGGTACTCGGCCGCGGGGCGGAAGTCGCCGAGCGACAGATCGCCGTTGGCCGTGGTTAGCTCACCGATGCTCAGGAACATGCCCGAGCCCGCCCTCATCTCCGAGTTGTTGGCGGCCAGGACGAGGTAGCGACGGGGCCCGGCAAGCAGGTCGGCGAGCCCCGTGAGGGCCACCCTCCCGTCGTGCAGACCCGTCCTGGCCCGGTCGAGCTCGTCGGCCAGCTGCCGGCGCCGGGAGGCCAGGGGCCCGACCAGGGCCCGACCCGGACCGAGGTCCACTCGTCTCAGGCGCTCAGCGGCCCTGCCAGCCACCCCGGACAGCTCCCTCAGGAGGGCCACCCGCTCCGGGCCGCTGCCGTGCGGTCGCGCCAGCGCCGAGCTGGCGCCACTGACGGCGTCGACGCCTGCCCCGGCGACCTCGGCCGCAGCCTTGGTGAGGGCGTGGCCGGAACGAAGCTGGCGACCCGCCACGGGGAGGAGCCGCAGCGGTGCCAGGACCGGGCTCCCGAGGAGGCGACTGGAGCTCTCGAACGAGCTCCTCGCCTCCCGGAGGGGCCCTGCGGGCCGGCCCTGGGCCAGGTCGGCGGGTGACGACCTCGACCGGGCCTGCTCGATCAGGTCGAGGCCGCGGGCCGCATCGTTGCGCGCCCACGTCAAGGTGAGGCCCACGACCACGAGCCACACGCCCAGGCCCAACAGCGCCAGGGTGGCCGGGCGCAGGAGCCGCCGCCATCCCCTGCGCTGGCGCGGCGAGGCGGTCAGGAGGTGGTCAGAGGGCAAAGGCGCGGTGGAGGGCCTGGACCGCCCGATCGACCGCTCCGCCGTTGACGACGCAGGAGATGCGGATCGGCGAGGTGGAGATCATCTCGATGTTGATCCCTTCCTCGGCCAGCGTCTCGAACATGGTGGCGGCGATGCCGGGGTGCGTCCTCATGCCGGCCCCGATGAGGGACACGTTGGCGATGTCGCTGTCGGCTAGGACGTCCTTGGCGCCGATCTCGTCGGCGTGGGCACGGCACACCTCGAGGCTCACGGCCAGGTCGGCCTTGCGCACCGTGAAGGAGATGTCGGTGGTGCCTCCGATGGAGACGTTCTGCTCGATCATGCCGACGTTGACGTGCTCGTCGGCCAGGGCTCGGAACAACCGGGCCGCAATGCCGGGGCGGTCGGGGACGTGAGTTACGGTGATCTTGGCCTCGGAAGTGTCGTGCACCACCGCCGAGATGATCGCCTGCTCCATGGACGAGTCCTCCGCTCTCCTCTTCTCGGCCTCTTCGGCGGATACCACCCACGTTCCGGGCTCCCACGTGAAGCTGGAGCGCACGTGGAGGGGTACCCCGTAGTTGCGGGCGAACTCCACCGATCGGGTCTCGGGCTTGGGGCAGCCGCTGGCCGCCATCTCCAACGCCTCCTCGAAGGAGACCTGGCGGAGCTTGCGGGCCGACGGAACGATCCGTGGGTCGGCGCTGAAGATGCCCGACACGTCGGTGTAAAGCTCGCAGGCCTCGGCCCCGAGGACGTGGGCCAGGGCCACGGCTGTGGTGTCCGACCCGCCCCGGCCGAGGAAGGTCACGTCGTGCTGGGTGGACACCCCCTGGGCGCCACCCACCACCGGGACCCGTCCTTCGTCCAGGGCCTGGCGCACCCGGTGACTGCGCACCTCGAGGATCTTGGCCCGGGTGTGGGTGCCGTCGGTGATGAGGCCGGCCTGGCTGCCCGTGAAGGACGAGGCCGGGCACCCCAGCTCCGCCAGCGCCATGC
>JALYHE010000087.1 GCA_030776705.1 Actinomycetota bacterium
CCCTCGGCCAGCGCGGGGCGTCGCCCCGCGGCGGTGCCGCCGCCTCGGTGCCCTCGCCGGCAAGCGCCACGGCGGGTTCCTCCCGCCCTCTTCAGACGTCCGCACGGTCGAGCGCTAGCTGGTGCTCTGGGTGATGTCGACGTCCTGCTCGACGTTGGCGTAGGCGATGGACTCGTCGGAGAGGATGTTGGCGGCCACGGCGGCGTTGACCGGGGCGGCCACGTTGGCGTCGATGAGCGACATGGCCTCCCGGTCGGGAAGCTCCTCTACTTCCTGGGCCTCGAGCTCCTGGGGTGCCAGCCCCTCGGGCGTCGCGTCCTGGCGGACCCCGATCTCTTCGGCCATGGCGGTGCCCGTTCCTCGTTAGCTCTCTTTGCTCTCGGCCGGCCCGGGAGGACCGGCCGACGTCGGGCGACGGCGCTGGACGATGCGCGAACGGCTCCTCGAAGACACCCGGACCTGCGATGGACCGCTCTCCCCGACGTCTCCCGCCACCACGGCGTTGACGTCGGCCACGACCTGCCACCCCGTGGCCCAGGTGCCGGATCGTCTTGCGATTCACCTTGCGCGCCCTCGCCCGGCGAGGATTCCCACGGCCCGTGGCGGCCAAACCGATTGGGCCCATTTCGTTCTCGAGTACATAGCCCCCAGTGAGCGGGGGCTATGTCCTCGAGAACGCGTGATCAGAGGATCTCGCGGTCCCGAACGACCACGTCGCGCCCTCCCGCGTCGCGGCGGCCGTAGGGGCTGAAGCTGCTCCAGAACAGCAACGAGGCCACCAGCCCGATGATGCCCACGATCATGAGGATGACGCCGACCGTGTCGATGTCCAGGCCCGACACGGTCCATTCGACGGCGAAGGCGAGGATGGCGCCCACTGCGATGAGGAAGATGCTTACACCGATGCCCATTACTCACCTCCTTCGAGGCCTGATCGAAGTGATGGTCCCCATTGGCCCGGGCCGGCAAACACCCCGGCGGGCGTCAACCGCCGAGGCCGAGGTCGAGCTGGTCCGGGGGCCGGGGACCGGCCGGTGCCGGCCCGGCCGGCTCCTGCAGCGACCGGGCCACCACGGCCAGGTCGGCGACGAAGGCCTCCATCTCGTGGTGACGAGCCTCCTCGTCGGGGGCCCTCAGGATCGACGACGGGTGGACGGTGGCCAGCACCCTAGGGGCCCGTGACCAGGCTACGAACTGGCCCCGCTGGCGGGTGACCCGGAAGCTGGCGCCCAGCAGGGCCTGGGCCGCCGTCGCCCCCAGGCAAACCACCACGGCCGGCCCAACCAGGTCGATCTCGCTCTCGAGCCACGGCCGGCACGCCTGGATCTCCTCGGCGTTGGGCTTCTGGTGGAGGCGCCGCTTGCCGGCGGGACGCCACTTGAAGTGCTTCACCACGTTGGTGACGTAGGCCTGGCTCCGGTCGATGCCGGCCCTCTCCAGGGCCCGGTCGAGCAGGGCGCCGGCCGGGCCCACGAAGGGCTCGCCGTCGAGGTCCTCCCGGTCGCCGGGCTGCTCCCCCACCAGCATGACGGTGGCGCCGGTCGAGCCCTCCCCGAACACGGTCTGGGTGGCGTTGCGGTACAGGTCGCAGGCCTGGCACCCGGCCGCCAGCGACCGGAGCTGCTCGAGGGACGCCCCCTCGGGGATCAGCTCTCGGGCGGTGGCCACGCTCTGGATTCTGGCATCACCGCAGGGGCGGCGGGTGGCTCAGAGGTAGGCCAGGGGGTTGGCCGGTACGCCGTTGACCCGGACCTCGAAGTGCAGGTGCGGCCCCGTCGAGAACCCCGTCGAGCCCACCGCGCCGACGACCTGGCCCTGGGTGACCGCGGCACCGGGCTGCACGTAGAGGGCGCTCTGGTGGGCGTAGAGGGTGGCCAGCGGTCCTCCGTGGTCAACGACCACGGTGTTGCCGTACCCGCCTCGCGGCCCGGCGTATACCACCGTGCCGGCGGCGGCAGCCCTGATCGGTGTCCCCGTACCGGCCCGGAAGTCGAGCCCGTTGTGCATGCGGACGGTCCCGAGGATGGGGTGCACCCGGCCGCCGAACATCGAGCTGACGGGCGCCCCGGGGATGGGGTGGCCGAGCCTGCCACTGCCCCCGACCGCCACCCGG
>JALYHE010000088.1 GCA_030776705.1 Actinomycetota bacterium
ACCGCAGCTCGGCCTCGGCCGGGGGCACGACGTCCCGGCGCACGTAGGCCAGGGCGACCGGGGCCCGGCGTTCCAGCGACTCCCCCACCGAGGTCAAGGCGCCCACCTCCTTGTCGCCGACGACCAGGGCGGCACCGACGGGGGGTAGCACGTTGGCCGCCACCACCACGCCCCGCAGGTGGCGGGGGACGTTGCCGCCCCTCGAGTCGATGCGGGCCACCAGCTCCTGCCCCGTGAAGCAGCCCTTGGTGAAGCTGACCGTGCGCTCGACGATCCCGGCCTCGGCGGGGATGGTCCGCTCGTCCAGCTCGGCGCCCATGACCGGGATGCCGGCCTCGATGCGCACCGCCTGCCACGCCTCGGGCCCGCACAGGCGAACGCCGTCGGGGACGCCGGGATCCACCCCGATCACGTCCACGCCGGGCAGGCCGGGCCAGTCCGCGCCCACCACCAGGCCCGTGACCGGCTCCAGCTCGTGGACCTTGGGCCCCCGGAGGGCCAGGCACCGCCACTCGAGCGGCTCGAGGTCGGCCTCGACCCGCAGCTTGAAGCGCAGGAGGCGGGCCATCACCGCCTCGCCGAAGCCGCCCTCCACGTCGATGACCGCCTCTTCCTCGTCCGCCCGGGTGACCCGCACCAGGGCGTCGACCTTGCCCTGGGGCTGGAGGAGGAAGGAGTCCGCGGCGTCCCCCACGGCGAGGCCCGCCACGTCCTGGCTGAGCTGGCCCTGGAGCCACGAGAAGGTGTCGGGGCCCTGGACCCGCAGGAAGTCCCGGGGCAGCCACACCGCCCCGACCTCCCGGCGCAGGGCCAGGTAGTCGGCGGTGACGTCGGGGGCGGGCACCTGGGTGGCGTCGGTGGCGTCGGTCATGGTCCTCCCTCACGCTCGCGGACCGCGCTCATGCGGCGGGCGGCGGGCACGGCGGCCAGGAGCGCCGCCGCCTTGCTCTGACACTCGAGGTCCTCCATCTCGGGGTCGCTGTCGGCCACGATGCCGGCCCCGGCCTGGACGCTGGCCCGCCCGCCCGGGCCGACCAGCATGGTCCGGATGGCCACGGCGGTGTCGAGGTTGCCCGAGAAGTCGAGGTAACCCACCACGCCGGCGTAGGGGCCCCGCTTGGTGGCCTCCAGGTCGTCGATGATCTCCATGGCCCGCACCTTGGGAGCCCCCGACATGGTGCCGGCCGGGATGGTGGCTCGAAGCACGTCTATGGGGCCCTTGCCCTCGGCCAGCCGCCCCGAGACCTGCGAGGTCAGGTGCATCACGTGGCTGTAGCGCTCGACGGTCATCAGCTCGTCCACCTGCTCGGTCCCGAAGCTCACCACCCGGCCCACGTCGTTGCGGGCCAGGTCCACCAGCATGACGTGCTCGGCGATCTCCTTGGGGTGCTCGGCCAGCTCTGCCTCCAGCTGCCGGTCCTCCTCGTCGGTGCGGCCCCGGCGGCGGGTCCCGGCGATGGGCCGGGAGACGACCCTGCCGTCCACCAACTGGACCATGAGCTCGGGCGAGGATCCCGCCACGGTGACGCCGGGATGCCGGAGGAAGTACATGTAGGGCGAAGGGTTCACCTGGCGCAGCGCCCGGTAGAAGTCGAAAGGGTCGGCCCTCAGCTCGAAGTCGAAGCGCTGGGACAGCACGACCTGGAAGATGTCACCGGCCAGGATGTGCTCCTTGGCCGCCTTGACGGCGTTGGCGTACTCCTCGGCCGCGACCGTGCGCCGGACCTCGGCCGGAGGCTCGTCCCGCTCGGGGGGGTCGACCACCGGCTCCTCGGTGGGCCGGCTTCCCGTGGAGGCCAGCTCGTCCAGGGCGTCCACGGCCCGGTCGTAGGCGGCGTCGAGGGCAGCGTCGTCGTCTCCCTCCCCCACCACCACGTTCTCCACCAGCGTCACCCGCTGCCGCCAGTGGTCGAAAGCGGCGATCTCCCCGATCAGGAACAGCAGGGCGTCGGGGTGGCCCAGGTCGTCGGGGGGAGGCTGGGGCAGGCGCTCGACCTCCCGGACCACGTCGTAGCCCAGGTAGCCCACCAGGCCCCCGTGGAGCGGGGGCAGCTCGGGCAGGACGGGCGAGCGATACGTGCCGAGCACGGCCTCCACCGCGGCCAGCACGCCCTGGTCGAGCGGGACACCGGCGTGGAGGCTGCCCTCCACCTCGATGCGCCCGTTTCGCGCCACCAGGGTGGCGAGCGGGTTGCGGCCGAGGAACGACCACCGGCTCCAGCGCTCGCCGTGCTCGACCGACTCGAGCAGGAAGCCGGGGGCCTGGCCCACCACCCGGGCGAAGGCGGCCACCGGCGTGACCAGGTCGGCCAGGATCTCGCGCCACACCGGCACCACCGAGTGGGTGCGGGCCAGGGCCCGGAAGTCCTCCCTACTGGGCCGGATCACCGGCCGGGCCGTCGCCGCCGTCGTCGCCGCCGTCGTCGCCGGCGCCGAAGGCGCGGAAGAAGCAGGTGTGGGCCCCGGTGTGGCAGGCACCCTCGCCCTCCTGGTCGACGATGAACAACAAGGTGTCCCCGTCGCAGTCGTAGTAGGCCTCGCGCACCCACTGGCGGTTCCCCGACGTGTCGCCCTTGGCCCACTCCTCCTGGCGGGAGCGGCTCCAGTACACCATCCGGCCCGACTCGAGGGTCTTGCGCAGGGTGGCCTCGGTCATCCACGCCATCATCAGCACCTTGCCGGTGGAGCGCTCCTGGGCGATGGCAGGGACCAGCCCGTCGGGCGTGTACCTCACCTGGTCGAGGCCGCTCAGGGCGGCGGCCGAGCTCACAGGTAAAGGCCCGTGCTGTCGTCGATGCGGTCCGACGCCACGGCGTGGATGTCGCGCTCGCGGAGGATGAGGTACTCGTCCCCCCGGACCTCCACCTCGTAGCGGTCCTCGGGGTTGAACAGCACGAAGTCGCCGGCCTTCATGCTGCGCACCAGGGGGCCGACGGCCACCACCTCGGCCCACGCCAGGCGCTTGCCCACCTGGGCCGTGGCGGGGATGAGGATCCCCGAGCGCGAGGTGCGCTCCCCCTCGGACTGGGGGATCTGGACGAGCAACCGGTCGGACAGCATGGTGATGGGCTGCTTGTGGTCTTTGGACGGCACGCGGTCGACCGTACCGTGTGGCGCCGGCCGCGCGTGACAGCCTTCTCGAGTACATAGCCCCCTCTCAGTCGGGGCTATGTACTCGAGAAGCGTCCTAGCTCACCCCATCACGTCGACCCGGCGTCTCACCTCGGGGGGGGCGGGGCGGCTGGCGAGGGTGGCCACCACGTCGTAGGTGCCGGGGTCCACGTCGATGGCCTGGTCCCTCAGGTCGAAGGACTGGGCCTGGCCGGCGGGCAGGGACACCTGGCCGAGGGCCTGGGTGAACACCTTTCCCTGGCTCCAGCGGTATCGCTCCACGGAGCCCTGGATCAGGACCACGTCGCCCCGCTGGCCCGAGCTGAAGGCCAGCTCCACGGGGCCGGTCCCACCGTTGCGCACCTCGAGCGTCCAGGTCACAGGGGACCTGGCCCGGAGCGGCTCGGTGTGACGCAGGGTGAGGGACAGCCCGCCCCGGTCAGGAGCGGGCGCCTCCGGTGGCGGAGTGGGGTCCGGACCCACGGCCTCACCCCCGCCGCCGTCGGCGCACCCGCCCAGCACGACGAGGGCGACGGCCGCCAGCCGCGTCCACCGGCTCACGCCGGGCGGACCGTGATGCCGGCCCCGGCCAGGTGCTCCTTGGCCTGGCGGACGGTGATCTCGCCGAAGTGGAACACCGAGGCGGCCAGGAGGGCGTCGGCCCCACCGAGACGCACACCGTCCACGAGGTGGTCGAGGCAGCCCACCCCCCCGCTGGCGATGACGGGCACGTCGCAGGCGTCGACCACGCGCCTGGTGAGCTCGAGGTCGAAGCCGTCCCGGGTGCCGTCCCGGTCCATGGACGTGAGGAGGATCTCGCCCGCCCCCAGGCGCTGGCACTCCGCCGCCCAGCCCACGGCGTCCACGCCCGTCGGCGTGCGGCCCCCGTGGGTGTGGACCTCGAAGCCGCCGTCGGTCCGCTTGGCGTCGATGGCGACCACCACGCACTGGGCCCCGAACTCGCCCGCCATCTCGGCCACCAGCTCGGGCCGGGCCACGGCAGCGGTGTTGACCCCCACCTTGTCGGCGCCGGCCCGCAGGAGGCGTCGGGCGTCGTCCACGCTGCGGACCCCGCCTCCCACCGTGAGGGGGATGAAAACCTCCTCGGCGGTCCGGGCCACCACGTCCACCATGGTCCGGCGGTCGTCGGCCGAGGCCGTGATGTCCAGGAAGACGACCTCGTCACCCCCGGCCTCGTCGTAGCGGGCGGCCAGCTCCACCGGGTCACCGGCGTCGCGGAGGCCCACGAAGTTGACGCCCTTGACCACCCGGCCGGCGTCGACGTCGAGGCAGGGGATCACCCGGATGGAGCGCACGCCGCCATCGCCTCCCCCACCGTGAAGGCGCCCTCGTGGAGCGCCTTTCCGACGATCACGCCTGCCAGGGTCCGCCCCCCCGCCTCCAGGCCGGCCAGGGCGCGGAGGTCCCCGACCGACCCCACGCCCCCTGACGCGATGACGGGCAGCGAGGTGGCCGTGAGCACCGAGGCCAGCCCGCCCAGGTCGGGGCCCTCCAGCGTCCCGTCCCGGGCGATGTCGGTGACGACCACGGCGCCCAGGCCGGCGTCCTGGAAGCGGGCCAGGACGTCCTCCGCGCCCCTGCCCGTTCCCTCCGTCCAGCCCCGCACCGCCACCTCGCCCCGGCGGGCGTCGAGGCCCAGCGCCACCCGGCCCGGGTGGCGGGCGGCCACCCGGCGCACCATGGAGG
>JALYHE010000089.1 GCA_030776705.1 Actinomycetota bacterium
CCCGCCTGCGCATGGACGACATGGAAGGCGACCCGCCCCACGCCGTGGTGGTCAGGGGCAAGGGCGACAAGGAGCGCCGCCTGGGACTGCCTCCCGTGGTGAAGGCGGCGCTGGAGCTGTACCTGCCCACCCGCCGGGCCAGGCTGGAGGACCTCGGCCTGGACGCCGCCACCGTCGTCGTCTCCAGCCGTCCCCGGGCGGTGCGGAACCGCCACGGCGACGTGGTGGGCGCCACCGTCGAGGCCAGCCGGGAGAGCGTCGTGTACGTGGTGGACCGGGTCCTGCGCCTGCTCGGCGTGCGCCGCCAGGGCCTCAGGGTCCACGCCCTCCGCCACACCTTCGCCACCCTGGGGCTGCGGGAGGGGGCCTTCAGCCTGCGCCAGCTCCAGGTGGCGCTGGGCCACGCCAGCCTGGCCACCACCCAGGTCTACACGGAGGTCGCCGACGAGGAGATCGCTGCCGCCATGCTGCTGCACCCCCTGGGCGGAGGCCCGGCGGCGAGGTAGCCGTGGCCGCCGGGGACGAGGACTTCTGCTACCTCACCACCACCGGCCGGGTGACGGGCCGTCCCCATCGCATCGAGATCTGGTTCGCCCTGGACGGCGCCACCGTGTACCTCCTCGCCGGCGGGGGCGAGCGCTCCGACTGGGTGCGCAACCTGTCCCGCACGCCGGCGGTGACGCTCGAGCTGGCCGGGCGGGCGCAGCCGGCCCGGGCCCGGGTGGTGGCCGACGAGGAGGAGCGGCGCCGGGCCCGCCACCTCCTCTACGACAAGTACCGCGCCCGCTACTCGGGCAGCCTCGAGCGCTGGCGGGACACCGCCCTGCCCGTGGCGGTGGATCTGCCCGAGCCCCCGTAGACTGGCCCCATGCCTGTCACCGTCCCCAAGAACCTGCGCGGGACCAGGGCCCTGCGCCAGCACTACGGCAAGAAGCACGTCGTCATCGTCTGCAAGGAGGACCCCTCGGAGTTCGAGGCCGCCCGTGACCGCCTCGCCGCCGTCAACGGCGCCTTGGTGGTGGAGACGGAGCCGGGCCCCCTGGCCGACAAGCTCGGGTGGCCGTCGGTCACCGCCTGTGACCGCTACCTGGACGTGGGCCTGCACGGCGACGACGCCGACGTGGACCACGTGATCGACGCCCTGCGGGGCTTCGACATGCGCTGCGAGGAGTGCCCCCAGGCCGCCGACGAGGTGGGCAACCCGTGGCTCGACGCCCGCCAGATCGGCAGCTGAGCGCCGCCGTGGCCACCCCGCCCGAGCGAGCCTTCCCCCGCCCACCCCAACACCTCTCCGTCGAGGAGGAGCGGCTCCACCGCAAGCAACGCCTGGCCGCCGGGTTCCGCCTGTTCGCCCGGTTCGGCTTCGACGAGGGCATCGCCGGCCACATCACGGCCCGCGACCCCGAGCACGCCGACCACTTCTGGGTCAACCCCCTCGGCGTGCACTTCGGCCACATCCGGGCGTCCGACCTGGTCCTCGTCAACCACGGCGGTGAGGTGGTCGACGGCAACGGTCCCGTCAACGCCGCCGCCTTCGTCATCCACTCCCAGGTCCACGCCGCCCGGCCCGACGCCGTCGCCGCCGCACATGCCCACTCCACCTACGGGAAGTGCTGGTCCACGCTGGGGCGACCCCTCGACCCGCTCACCCAGGACGCCTGCGCCTTCTACGGCGACCATGCCGTGTTCGACGACTACGCCGGCGTGGTCCTCGACCTGGAGGAGGGCAAGCGCATCGCCCACGCCCTGGGCGGCGCCAAGGCCGTCATCCTGCGCAACCACGGCCTTCTAACGGTGGGGCACTCGGTGGACGAGGCGGTGTGGTGGTTCGTCACCATGGAGCGCTCGTGCCAGGTGCAGCTCATGGCCGAGGCCGCCGGGGATCCGATGCTCATAGACCCGGAGACGGCCGAGCGCACTGCCGGGCAGGTGGGCAGCGCCGAGTCGGGCTGGTTCAGCTTCCAGCCCATGTACCGGCTCATCACCCGGGAGCAGCCCGACCTGTTGGAGTGACAGCAGCCGGCGGCGCGGCTACCGTCGGGCCGCTTCGTCGGCCCTCAGCCAAACGGAGCCAACTCCGGAGGTAGACATGTCCAACGTCCCCCCTGACCAGCCGCCCCCCGGGAGCGGGTGGCAGCAGCCCGGAGGCGGCTACCAGCCCGGCACCGGCTGGCAGCAGCAACCCCCCCAGCAGCCGCCTCAGCAGCCGCCGCCTCCCCCGCCGCCGGGCGGGTACCAGCCCCAGTAC
>JALYHE010000090.1 GCA_030776705.1 Actinomycetota bacterium
CCGGCGCCACGTGCACGTGGACGTGGGCGGCGGGCCACCGGCCGCCGTCGGTGGGGCGCTGGTGCACCCACAGCATGTATGGCATGGGCTGGTCGAAGAGCCGGTCCAGTCGCCCGAGCACGTCGACCAACACGGCAGCCAGGTCCTCGGCGCCGGTCTCCACGGCGAAGGGAAGGTCGGGCTCGTGCCCGACCGGCGCCACCAGCAGCTCATGGGGCCACGCCGATGCCTCGGGGACCCACGCCCGCCACCGCCCGGCGCGGGCTACCAGGGCGTCGCCGGGCTCGGCGCCACAGAGCCGGCACAGCCCCGACGCCAGCTCCCGGGCCGGGGCCGGGGGGACGGCGTCGAAGGCGTAGATCTGGCCGTGGGGATGAGTGATGGTGGCGCCGATCTCCGGCCCGCGGTCCTCGAAGACCAGGACGTAGGCCACGTCGGCCCGGGCCGCCAGCCTTTCAGTCCGCTCGGCCCACAGGTTGACCACCTTGGCCGCACCCTCGACGCCGAGCGACCAGAAGGTGGCGTCGTGGTCCGGGGCGTAGAGCACGATCTCGGAGCGCCCGTCGGGCAGGGCGGGCCAGCGGTTCTCGAACCAGCGGACGTCGTAGGGCTCGGGCGCCTCCAGCCCGCCCGGGCAGAAGGGGCAGGCCTGGTCGGGATGGTCGGGAAGGTTTGGCCGGTCCTGGCGGGAGCTGGTGGTCACCACCGGGACGCCGGTCAGGGGGTCGACCCTCACGGTGGCGACCGGTGACGCCGGTTGGGGTGGCCTAGCCCCCCAGGCGCTCCTCCATCACCTGCAGCTGGTCGCGCAGGGCTTGGGGAAAGCGGCTGGCGAACTGGTCGAAGTGCTCTTTGATGGACGGTATCTCGCCTCTCCACTCCTCGCTGTCCACCCGGAGCAGCTCGGCCACCTCCTCGGCGCTCAGGTCCAGGCCCTCGGTGCGGATGGCGTCCTCGGTGGGAACGAACCCGATGGGCGTCTCCCTCGCCTCTCCCTCCCCGTTGACCCGCTGGAACACCCACTCGAGGACCCGGCTGTTCTCGCCGAAGCCGGGCCACAGGAACTTGCCGTCTGGGTCCTTCTTGAACCAGTTGACGTAGAACAGCTTGGGGAGCTTGGAGGGGTCGGCGCCAGCGCCGATGCTCAGCCAGTGGCCAGGTAGTCGGCCATGTTGTAGCCGCAGAAGGGCAGCATGGCGAAGGGGTCGCGGCGCAGCTCGCCCACGGCCCCGTCCTGGGCGGCGGTGGTCTCCGAGGCCATGATCGAGCCCAGGAACACGCCGTGCTGCCAGTCGAACGCCTCCGTTACCAGCGGCACCACCGAGGAGCGGCGGCCGCCGAACAGGATGGCCGAGATGGGTACGCCCTGCGGGTCCTCCCACTCCGGGGCGATGGCGGGGTCCTGGGCCGCGGGTGCGGTGAAGCGGGCGTTGGGATGGGCGGCGGGCGTGCCGGTGTCCGGGGTCCAGTCGTTGCCCTTCCAGTCGATGAGATGGTCCGGCGGGTCGTCGGTCATCCCCTCCCACCACACGTCGCCGTCGTCGGTGTAGGCGGTGTTGGTGAAGATGCAGTTGCCGTCCAGGGTGAGCATGGCGTTGGGGTTGGTCTTGTTGCTCGTCCCCGGCGCCACGCCGAAGAAGCCGGACTCCGGGTTGATGGCGTACAGGCGCCCGTCGGGGCCGAACTTCATCCAGCAGACGTCGTCCCCCACCGTCTCGACCTTCCAGTCGGGCAGGGTGGGCACGAGCATGGCCAGGTTGGTCTTGCCGCACGCCGACGGGAAGGCCCCGGTGACGTAGCGGGTCTCGCCCTCGGGGCTGCTGAGCTTCACGATCAGCATGTGCTCGGCCAGCCAGCCGTCGTCACGTGCCATGACCGAGGCGATACGCAGGGCGAAGCACTTCTTGCCCAACAGGGCGTTGCCGCCGTAGCCCGAGCCGTACGACCAGATCTCCCGCGATTCGGGGAAGTGGACGATGTACTTGTTCTCGGCGTCGCAGGGCCACGGCACGTCGGCCTGGCCGGGCTCGAGCGGAGCGCCGACCGAGTGAAGGCAGGGCACGAACTCGCCGTCGTCGCCCAGCACCTCCAGGGCGCCGGCGCCCATGCGGGTCATGATCCGCATGTTGACGGCCACGTAGGGGGAGTCGGTGAGCTGGACGCCGATGTGGGCCATGGGCGAGCCCAGCGGTCCCATCGAGAAGGGCACCACGTACAGGGTCCGGCCCCGCATCGAGCCGCGGAACAGCCCGGTGAGGGTGTCCCGCATGCGGTCCGGAGGAGCCCAGTTGTTGGTGGGACCGGCGTCGTCCTCCTTGGCCGAGCAGATGAAGGTGCGGTCCTCCACCCTGGCCACGTCGCCGGGGTCGGAGTGGGCCCAGTACGAGTTGGGGCGCTTGGCGTCCGACAGGCGGGTGAACGTGCCCTGGTCCACTAGGAGCTGGCACAGGCGGTCGTACTCGTCGGCCGAGCCGTCGCACCACTCGACGCGCTCTGGCGTGGTGAGGGTGGCGACCTCGTCCACCCATTCCAGCAGGTTGCGGTTCCGGGTCGAGGCGTTGGCCATCGGCAGATCGTAGGACACGCCACTGCCCGCCGGTCCTGGCCCCGCCGGTCAGCTCCGGGGCGGTGGAGGCTCGGCCGGTGCGCCCATGTCGACCTCCGAGCCCAGCCGCAGCCGGTGGGCCCGACCCTGGTCGTCCAGGTCGAACACCACCCGCTGGCCCTGGCGCAGCATCCGGAAGATCGAGCCCTCCAGGGCGTCGGGGGCCAGCTCGTGCTCGCTGCGGTCAGTGTCCCGCACCACCACGCCGTCGCCGGTGCCAGGGTCGTAGGACTTGACCACCCCTTGCATGACGTCCCCCTACAGTCCGTCCCGTGGAGAGTGTGGAGAGTAACGGGGGAGGCGAGCGGGCGGCCATCGAGCGCATCCGCACGATGCTGCCCGGGCCCGGCGCTGGCGAGACCTGGATCGGCGACGACGCCGCCGTGGTGGCGCCTCCCCACGAGTGGCTGCTGCTCACCGCCGACGCCGTGGTGGCGGGGGTCCACGCCGACCTCTCGCTGGTGAGGCTCGATGACCTGGGCTGGAAGTCCGTGGCGGTAGCGGTGAGCGACGTGGCGGCCATGGGCTGCACCCCACGCCACACCCTGGTGACGGTGTGCGGGCCTGCCGACACCGACCTCGACCTCCTCTACGGCGGGATCTCGCAGGCGGCCGAGGCCTACGGCTGCCCCGTGGTGGGCGGCGATCTGAGCGGCGGGCGGGAGCTAGCCGTATCGGTGACCGTGACCGGCGACAGCGGCCCTCGGCCCCCGGTCCTCCGCTCGGGAGCCGGTCCCGGCGACGCCCTGCTCGTGACCGGCCCGCTGGGCGCGTCGGCGGCGGGCCTGCGCCGGCTGCGGGCCGGCTCCGAC
>JALYHE010000091.1 GCA_030776705.1 Actinomycetota bacterium
GCCTGGTCCAGGACACCTTGAGGCGCGCCGAGGCCGAGGCCGCCGCCCGGCAGTCCCCACCCCCGCCCAGGGCCTGAGGACGTCCATCGTTGCCGCGCGCTTGCCGATCGGCGAGCGGGCGGTGAACCCCGGGTGAACACTCTTCCTCGGGGCTCGGTGAGGTTCTGCCCGCCCGAGGGGCAACCGTAAAGTGGTCGACGTGCGGTTCGTCGCCCTCGGCGTTGCCCTGCTGGGGTGTGCCGGCGCCGCCACCCTCGTCGTCGTGCGCACCCGGGAACGGCGCCGCTGGCGCCGGCGCCTCCACCACCTGGCAGGAGAGCTCGGGGACGGCAGCACGGGTTCGGGAGCCGCCGGGGACGTGGACTCGGCCATCGACAGCCTGGAGCGGGCCGTGAGCGTCCTGCGGGACGAGGCCGGTGAGTGGCGGCGCCTGGCCGGGTCGCTGGCCCGGACCCTCGAGGCCACGCCCCTCGGGGTGGTGGTGGCGGCCGGCGACGGCCGGGTGCTGTTCCGCAACGAGGCGGCCGTCTCGCTCACGGGGAGCCGGCTCGGGGAGGCCCTGGCCTCCCAGGCCCTCACCGAGCTCCTCGAGGCGGCCCGCTCGGGCCGGGCCACCACCAAGGCGCTCGACCTGTACGGCCCTCCTCGACGGTCCCTCACCGTCTCCGGGGTGCCCATGGGCGACGACGGCACGGCCGCCGTGATCCTCGAGGACGTCTCCGAGCGCAAGAGGCTGGAGGCCGTCCGCCGGGACTTCGTGGCCAACGTCAGCCACGAGCTGAAGACGCCGGTGGGTGCTCTCGGGCTCCTGGCCGAGACCCTGGCCGTCGAGGACGACGCGGAGGTGGTCCACCGCCTGGCCCAGCGGGTTCAGACCGAGGCCTTCCGGGTGGGGCGGATCATCGACGACCTGCTGAACCTGAGCCGACTGGAGGCCGAGGAGGCCCCCAGCCACGAGTCGACGCCGGTCGACGAGGTGGTGTCCCAAGCCGTGGACCAGGTACGGCCCGTGGCCGCCCTCCGCCAGGTGGACGTCGAGGTGGCCTCGGTGCCTCGTCACTGGAGGGTCACGGGCGACCGGCGCCAGCTCGTGTCTGCCCTGTTCAACCTCATGGAGAACGCCGTGAAGTACTCGGACCCCGGCTCCACCGTGCAGGTGCGGGCCGGCACCGACGGGCGGGCCGTGGACCTCGAGGTGCGGGACCACGGCATCGGGATCCCCTCCCGGGACCTGGACCGCATATTCGAGCGCTTCTACCGGGTCGACCAGGGCCGGGGGCGCGAGACCGGGGGCACCGGGCTCGGTCTCTCCATCGTGCGCCACGTGGCCCACAACCACGGCGGCGAGGTGCTGGTCGAGTCACGGGAAGGGGAGGGGTCCACGTTCACTTTGCGCCTGCCGGCCGAGCCGGGCCCGTTGGGGCTGCTCGCCGACGCCGGATGAGCGAGCCCCAGGCCACCGTGCTGGTGGTGGAGGACGAGGAGTCGTTCCTCGAGGCCCTTACCGTGGGCCTCAAGCGGGAGGGGTTCCTGGTGAGGGTGGCCAAGGACGGCCTGGAGGCCCTCACCCTGTTCGACACGGTCCGGCCCGACCTCGTGCTCCTCGACGTGATGCTGCCCGGCCTGTCGGGTGTCGACGTGTGCCGGGAGATCAGGAGCCGCTCCCGGACCCCCATCATCATGGTGACGGCCAAGGGGGGTGAGATCGACACTGTGGTCGGCCTGGAGGTGGGCGCCGACGACTACATCACCAAGCCCTACCGCCTCCGGGAGCTGGTGGCCAGGATGCGGGCCGTGCTGCGGCGGGCCCCGCGCCAGGAAGAGGTCCGCTCGGACGGGGCGGTCATCGAGGTGGGCGACGTACGGCTGGACCCGGAGCGCCACGAGGTGACGGTGCGGGGCGAGCAGGTGCCCCTGCCGCTCAAGGAGTTCGACCTGCTGGAGCTGCTGATGTTCAACGCCGGCCGGGTGCTGACGCGGGAGACGCTCATCGACCGCATCTGGGGGCCCAACTACGTGGGCGACACCAAGACCCTCGACGTGCACGTCAAGCGCCTGCGCTCCAAGGTGGAGGAAGACCCGTCGCGGCCGTCTCGCATCGTGACCATCCGCGGCCTCGGCTACCGGTACGAACGAGGCCCCTGAGGGTTAGGGGCGTACCGGGGGGTCGGCCGTCTGAGAGAATCGAGCCCGTGGTGGAGACCAGGAAGCAGTACCACGAAGAGCTCGACGAGCTGAAGAACGACACGGTGCGTCTGGCCGCCATGGCCACCGAGGCCATCGCGGCCGGCACCCAGGCCCTCCTCGACGGCGACCTGGCCGGGGCCGAGCGGGTCATAGTGTCCGACCGGCACATCGACGACCTCTTCCACGACATCGAGGAGCGCACCTGCTACGTGCTGGCCCGCCAGAGCCCGATGGCCAGCGAGCTGCGCATGGTCGTGGCCATCCTGCGGGTGGTCCACGAGATCGAGCGCTGTGGTGACCTCATGGTCAACGTGGCCAAGGCCACTCGACGCCTGTACCCCTACGGGCTCGAGCCCAAGATCCGCGGCCTCGTCGAGAGGATGGGCGCCCAGGCCGGCGACCAGATGCGCCTGGCCGTCACCGCCTTCGACGACGGGGACGTGATGCAGGCCGCGGCCGTCGAGGACATGGACGACGTCATGGACGACCTCACCAAGTCCCTGTTCCGTACCATCTTCAGCGTCGAGGCCCCCGACGAGACGGCGCTTCAGCGCATCGTGCAGGTGGCCCTGGTGGGCCGCTACTACGAGCGCATCGCCGACCACGCCGTCAACATCAGCCACCGGGTCCGCTTCGTTGTGACCGGGGCGCTCACGAGCGAGGAGGACGAGACCTCTCCCGAGGAGGCCGGCCTGAGCTAGCCCTCCCGGGGTGGAGCCCGCCTCTACTGGCTCAGCTGGCCTCGCACCGCTCCCTCCGGGTACCGGCTGGTGTGGACGTTCACGTAGAAGTCCCCCGGGTTGGCCCCGATGCGGCCCATCAGGTCCCCTTCCACGTCGGCGCACCCGTTGGTGGTCCCGTCGCCGCTGGTCGGGGTGGTCATGCGGACGACGATGGGTCCGCTCTTGCCGGCCCCGCCCTCGTGGACGTGCATGCCCACCGGACGGTCGATCCCCTGCACCGCCACCTCGTAGCACAGCCGCCCGCCGCTGACGTCGAGGTTCACGGTGGCCGTGCCCGTTCCGTCGGGGTCGCCCCGTGTGGGAGCCTCGGAGGCGCCGGTCAGGGTGGCGGTGAGGCGAGTGGCGGCCTCGGCGCCCTTGGCCACGCTGGTGGCGGTCTCCCTGACCTCCCGCTCGACGGTGCCGTCCTCTTCACCGTCGCCGCAGGCGGCCCCGGTCAGGGCCAGGGCGGCGACGGCCAGGGCGGCGCTGCTGGTGTGCTTCCGCATTCGCTCAAACCTCTCAGAGGTGCTCGAGAGACGGACGGAGGCTTCACACCTACTCTGGTTACCCGGCCTCGTCAAGCAACCGGGACCAGCGGGTAGCCATGGCAATGCCACCGACCTTCCCGGCACCGCCGGCGGCTCTGCTGCTCACCCCCGGTGCGGGAAGCGACCGTGACCACCCTTCGCTGCTGGCCATAGAGGCGGCCGTGGCCCCCATGCCCGTGGCACGGGTCGACTTCCCCTATCGCCGGGCCGGCCGCAAGTCCCCGGACCGCCCCGAGCGGATGGTGGCCTGTGTCGTCGAAGAGGCCGCCGCCCTGTCCCAGCGGACCGGGACTGCGCCCGAGCAGGTCGTCCTCGGAGGCCGTTCCATGGGTGGGCGGATGTGCTCGATGGCGGTGGCCGAGGGGCTCTCGGCGGCCGGGCTGGTGCTCGTCTCCTACCCGCTCCACCCCCCGGGCCGCCCCGACCGGCTCCGCACGGAGCACTTCCCGGCCGTCCGGGTCCCTTGCCTGTTCGTGTCCGGCACCCGTGACGCCTTCGCCACCCCGGACGAGCTCGAAGCGGCCTCATCGGGCGTGGGCGGCCCGGTGACTCACGTGTGGGTGGAGGGGGCGGGCCACGACCTCAGGGGCGCCGACGCCGCCGTGGCTGAGTCGGTTGCGGCCTGGCTGAAGAGGGCCGGCTAGCCGAACCGGCCGGTGATGTAGTCCTCGGTGCGCTGGTCCGACGGAGTGGTGAAGATCTTCTCGGTACGGTCCATCTCCACCAGCACCCCGGTGCGGTGGCCGTCCTCGTTCACCTCGGTGGTGAAGAAGGCCGTCCGGTCCGAGACCCGGGCCGCCTGCTGCATGTTGTGGGTGACGATGACGATGGTGTAGTCCCGCTTGAGCTCGACCATGAGCTCCTCGATGCGGTTGGTTGCCAGCGGGTCCAGCGCCGAGCAGGGCTCGTCCATCAGGATGACGTCGGGGCGCACGGCGAGGCAGCGGGCGATGCACAGGCGCTGCTGCTGGCCGCCGGAGAGTGAGAGGGCGCTCTGCTTGAGCTTGGCCTTGACCTCGTCCCAGAGGGCCGCCCGCCGGAGCGAGTCCTCGACCACCTCGTCCATGTTCTCCTTCATGCTGTTGACCCGCGGCCCGAAGGCCACGTTGTCGTAGATGGACTTGGGGAACGGGTTGGGCTTCTGGAACACCATCCCGATGCGGCGGCGCACCTCGATGGGATCCACGTCGGAGGCGTACAGGTCCTGTCCGTGGTACTCGATGCGACCCTCCACCCTGGTGCCGGGGATGAGGTCGTTCATGCGGTTCAGGCAGCGGATGAAGGTGCTCTTGCCACACCCGGAGGGACCGATGACGGCGGTGATCTCGTTGTCACCGACGTCCAAGGTGACGTCCCGGACAGCCCGGAAGTCGCCGTAGTAGACGCCGAGGTCCAGGATGCGGATCACCGCCGCCCCTGGGGCTTCGGCCGTCCCCCCGTCCTGGCGGGGCGCCGGTGCGGGCGTGCTCACCATCGGAGGCAAGGAGCGCACGACATCGGTCATCTTGGTACCACCCCCGGTGCTGGGCTCACCAGCGTTTCGTCGTCGGAGCGTAGGCACATGGCCCTGGCCCCGGGGCCGTACCCGCCGTGAATTGCGAGTGAACTTCCTCATGCCCGGACGGCGAAGCGAGCCGACACGAGCCGGGCGATCACCGTCAGTATCAGCACCAGGGCGATCAGGGTGAGCGCCGCCCCCCAGGCCCGGTCCTGTGGCCCGGGGAACGGCAGCTGGGCGTTGCGAAAGATCTGCACGGAGAGGGCCGTGTTGGCGCCCTCGGCCAGGTCGACGTTGACGCTGCGGGCCGCCCCGATGGTGAACAGCAGGGGAGCGGTCTCGCCCGCGGCCCGGGCCACGGCCAGGAGGGCGCCGCTGGTGATGCCGGGCAGCGCGGCCGGCAACACGACGGTGACGATGGTGCGGGCCGTGCTGGCGCCGAGGGCCAGGCTCCCCTCTCGCAGGTCCGACGGCACGAGCCGGAGCATGGACTCGGTGGAGCGGATGACGATCGGAAGCATGAGAGCCCCGAGCGCCAAGGCGCCGGCCAGCCCCGACTGGCCGAACCGCAGCACCCAGACGGTGTAGAGGAACAGGCCCATGACGATGGAGGGAACGCCGGCCATCACGTCGCTCAGGAACCGGATGGCGGAGGCCAGGCGGTTCCGCCGCCCGTACTCGTTCAGGTAGACGGCGGCCATGACGCCGAGGGGGATGGCCATCAACGACGCCGCTCCGGTGGTCAGTAGCGTGCCCACCACCGCCGGGCCCATACCCGGACCAGGTCGCTGGGTCAGCACGGGGATGTCCTCGGTCAGGAAGTCGAGGTCGACGATCGCAAGGCCCTTGCGCACCACGTACACGATCACCAGAGCCAAGGGAGAGGCCGCTACGACTACCGAGGCCCAGATCAGCCCGGTCGACAGGGCGTTCCTGAGGCGCCGGCTCCGTTGAACGGTGCCGGTCGTCAGATCCGGGCCCGCCCCCAGCAGGGTCTGCGAGGTCACCGTTCCCCGGCTACCGCGGTGCTGCGCCCGAACACGAACCTGGCCACCATGTTCACCACGATGGTCATGGCGAAGAGGACCACGCCCAGCCCGATCAGCGCCGAGCGGTGGATTCCTCCGGCTTCGCCGAACTGGTTGGCGATCACCGCAGCCATGGCGTCACCGGAGCCGAAGATGCGGGCCGTGATCTGGGGGCTGGACCCGATCACCAGGGCGGCGGCGATGGTCTCACCCATGGCTCGTCCAAGGCCGAGCATCACCGCGGCGACGGTGCCGGAGCGGCTGTGGGGGAACACCGCCCCTCGGATCATCTCCCAGCGCGTGGCACCCAGGGCCAGTGCCGCTTCCTTGTGGTCTCGAGGGACCGTGTCGTACACCTCCCGGATCAGCGAGGTCACGATGGGCGTGATCATCAGGGCCAGGATGAGTCCGGCCGTGAAGTAGCTCTTGCCGTTCACGGGGGAGCCGAACAGGGTGCTCAGCACGGGGACCGACTCGGTGGCGCTGCTCACGCGGTCGTAGAGCCGGATGATCACGGGAGCCACCACCAGCAGCCCCCAGAGCCCAAAGACCACGGAGGGAATGGCAGCGAGCAGGTCTATGACGTAGGTGACGGGGCGGCGCAGCCGCCGTGGCGCCAGCTCCGACAGGAAGAGGGCGATGCCAATGCTCACCGGCACGGCCAGAGCCAGGGCGATGGCGGACACCACCATGGTGCCGTAGACGAACGGGAGCGCCCCGAACGAGTCCTCGCTCGGAGCCCACCGGTCCGAGGTGAGGAACCCGTGTCCTTGGTGCCTGAAGGCGGGGAGCGCCTGGTCGGTGGTCGCCAAGGCGATGAGAGCCAGGATGGCCAGCACCGCCAACCCGCAGGCGAGCGCCACCAAGGCGAAAGCCCGGTCGGTGACGGCGGAGCCGGAGGACCGCAGCGAGAAGGAGGCGGGCGAGGCGGCCATCTGCCACATGATGGCGGGTCGCCGCGGAGAGGGACCACCCCGCCATCGGCTCAACGCCAGGTCAGGCCGGCACCACCATCTTGTCCAGCTGGGCCAAGGACCTGTCCCTCACCGAAGGCGGTAGCTGGGCGTAGTCGATCGGTGGGGCCAGCTCCTGTCCCTCGGTGAGCAGGAACCGGAGGAAGGACTTGAGGGCCTCGGCCTTCCCCTTGTGGGTCTGGTTCCTGTACACGAGGATCCAGGTGGGTGCGGTGATCGGGTAGGCCCTCGCTCCGCTGGCGTCGAGGGGGTTGTAGGTGAGGTCGGGCTTCAGCTCCACTCCCTCCAGGGCGGCGGAGGCGCCTTCGGTGGTGGGCTCGACGAAAGCGCCGGACTTGTTCTTCACCTGCGCGAACTGCAGCTGCGAAGCCTTGGCGTCGGACAGGTCGACGTAGCCGATGGCGCCCGCGGTGCTCTTGACGATCTGGGCCACGCCCGAGTTCCCGTTGCCGGCCTGGGTGTCGGCCGGCCACGGGACGGTTGAGCCCGAGCCCAGGGTCCAGACGCCCTTGGCCGCGTCGGCCAGGTACTTGGTGAAGTTCTCGGTCGTGCCCGAGCCGTCGGAGCGGTGCGCGACCGTGATCGCCGTGGCCGGCAGCCTGACGCCCGGGTTCGCCGCCGCGATGCTGGGGTCGTTCCATTGCTTGATCTGGCGCTGGAAGATCCTGGCCACCGCGGTGGCATCCAGCTTCAGGCCCTTGACCTCAGGCAGGTTGTACGAGACGGTGATCGGAGCCGCCACCGTCGGCACGTAGAGGAACTCGCCGCCCTTGTACTTGGGCACGTCCTCGGCCTTGACGGTGCCGTCCGAGCCGGCGAAGTCCACCACCTGGTCCTGCAACTCCTGGCGGCCCTTGCCGGAGCCGCCGCCGCCGTAGTTGACGGTGGTGTTGGGCTGCTTCTCCTTGAACTCGGCGATGACCGCCTCGTAGAAGGGCTGTGGAAACGTGGCGCCCGAGCCGTTCAGGGTGATGGCGGCCTGGCCCGACTGGCCTCCATCACCTTGTTCCTCGCCGCCGCCGCAGGCCGCCGCCACCAGGGATCCGGCGAGCAGCGCAGCGAGCACGCGGGCTGAGCGGAGGGTGAAAAGACGAGTCATGCGCAATGGACCTCCTCGGGCGGACGTCGCTCGACGTTCGGGCCGCACGTTAGGAAGCAGCCATTGCTGTCAGCCCACACGTCGGTGTCTCCCAGGTGAACAACGGTTGAAGACGAGGGAAATCCGGCGCCGAGGGGGCCCGCAGGCGAGAAAGCAAGGAGCCCGGCCATTCCACCAGCTGACCTTTCGGCCCTCTGGCGGAACGCACCGAGCTCCAGTGATCTTTGTACACCCTTGGTTCCGTGGATGCAAGGGGAAGTTTGTGACGGCGCCCTGCCAGCCGGCTTCAGGGCGCCAGCGCCTCCCGCAACGACTCGAGGCGTCCGGCCACCGCCGAGTACCAGACCCACCGGCCTCGCCTCTCTCCCCTCACCAGCCCGGCGTCGGCCAGGACCTTCAGGTGGTGGCTCACCGTGGGCTGGCTGCGCCCCAGCGGCTCGACCAGCTCGCAGGCGCAGACCTCGCCCAACGGAGCGCTGGCCAGGAGGCTGAGCAGGCGCAGGCGCACCGGGTCGGAGAGGGCGGCGAAGCCCCGGGCCAGCTCTCCCGCCACCGTCTCCTCGAGCGGCGCAGCGAGCACGCGCGGGCAACAGAGCGCCTCGTCCGCCTGGACCGTCCGGGCGTCGTCTACGCCCATCTTGGCCCTCCCACAGATTGACAACCGTCGATACATCGGATAAAGGTATCGATGACCGTCAATCTATCAGGAGGCCCTGGATGAGTCGTGTGCAGCTGGCCCTCAACGTGGGGGACCTCGACGAGGCGGTGCGGTTCTACTCGAAGCTGTTCGGCACCGAGCCGGCCAAGCGCCGGCCGGGGTACGCCAACTTCGCCGTGGAGGACCCGGCGCTCAAGCTGGTCCTGATCGAGGGGGGCGGTGCCGGGGGCACCCTGAACCACCTCGGGGTGGAGGTGCCCTCGGCCGAGCAGGTGGTGGCCGCCGAGCGGCGGCTGGCCGGCGCCGGCCTGTCGACGGCCAAGGAGGAAGGCGTCGCCTGCTGCTACGCGCTTCAGGACAAGGTATGGGTGGAGGACCCCGACGGTGCGCCGTGGGAGGTCTACGCGGTTCGGGCCGACGTCGAGGCACCGGCCGGTCACCTGGGCGGCGGGTGCGGGCCCGGCGCCTGCGCCGTTCGCTGATGCTGGCTCGCCGGGCCCTCGCCGAGCTCGTCGGCACGGCCCTGTTGCTCGTCGCCGTGGTGGGTTCGGGGATCGCCGCCGAGCGCCTGTCTCCGGGAGACGCGGGTCTCCAGCTCCTCGAGAACGCCCTCGTCACGGGGGCGGCGCTGGCGGCGATCATCCTGGCCGTCGGGCCCGTCTCGGGTGCCCACCTCAACCCGGTGATCACTCTCGCCGACCGGGCCTTCGCCGGCCTCGGCAACCGCGAGACGGGTGTCTATTCGGCCGCCCAGCTGGCCGGCGGCGCCGTGGGCACCGTCGTCGCCAACCTCATGTTCTCGCTTCCCGCCGTGGAGCTGTCCACCAAGAGCCGGAGCTCGTGGGGGCTCTGGCTGGGCGAGGTCGTCGCCACCTTCGGGCTCGTGCTCGTCGTCTTCGGGGTGGTGCGTTCCGGTCGCCGATCGGCTGCGCCGTTCGCGGTCGCCGCATACGTCGCCGGCGCGGTGCTGTTCACGTCTTCCACCAGCTTCGCCAACCCCGCCGTGACGCTTTCACGCACCCTGAGCGACAGCTTCACCGGCATCGCGCCGGCTTCGGTGGCACCCTTCGTCGTCGCCCAGCTCGTCGGTGCCGCATTGGCTCTGGCGGTGGTGCGCACCCTGTACCCGGCCGTGGAGCGGGCGGCCGGCGAGGTCGTGGTTCCGAAGCTGAGCCAGAAGGACGACGAGGAGGCCAGGACATGAGGCGGCCCTCTGTCCCCTCTTGTCGAACGCTTCCCGCGCGAGCGCCTCCGCGCCCTCGCCAAAGCAGAAGGGAGCATCGTGTCCGAGGTCCCCGAGGTCTTGTTCGTCTGCGTCCACAACGCCGGCCGTTCGCAGATGGCCGCCGCCCTGCTGGACCACCACGCCGCGGGTCGGGTGCAAGTCCGCTCCGCCGGCAGCGCACCCGCCGAGGAGGTCAACCCGGCCGTGGTGGCCGCCATGGCGGAGTGGGGCATAGACCTGTCCAGGGAGTTCCCGAAGCCCCTCACCGACGAAGCGGTACGGGCGGCGGACGTGGTGGTCACCATGGGCTGTGGCGACGCCTGCCCGCTCTACCCCGGAAAGCGCTACCTGGATTGGCAGCTCGACGACCCGGCCGGCAAGCCACTGGACGAGGTGACGCCCATCCGCGACGAGATCGACCGCCGCGTCCGCGGGCTGCTCGACGAGCTCGCCCCGGGAGGCCCGGCTCCGCCCGTCGGGTAAAGGGGGCCATGTTGCCCAAAACCACCTGGGCGGCGGGCCCGTTCCCGAGGGTCTTGCTGTTGTCGCCCAGGCGCCTCTCGAAGGCCGATGACGCGCTCGGAAGCTAGGAGGGCCGGGAGACGCCTCGGCTGCCGACCGGTGGCGCGCCGGTGAGGACCCAGTGAAGACTCGGCTGCGGAAGCAGGGAGCGGGCCCACTGGGCATGCCAGGATCGACGCCGTCGCCGTCTGTCCAAAGGCTGTAACCATCGGCGCCGCCCCCAGGTCGGACCGGTACTGGCCGTTTCTCAGCGGGGGGAGTCGACGCGTGGCTGTAGGGGTGATGTTCCCTGGGCAAGGAGCCCAGCGGGCCGGGCTCGGGGTGCCCTGGCGGGACCACCAGGCCTGGTCGGTCGTGGAACGGGCCGAAGCGGCCCTGGACCGGTCGCTGTCGGAACTCCTCCTCGATGAGGAGGCTCCCCTCGACCGCACCGAGGACGCCCAGCTGGTGGTGCTCCTGGCGTCGCTGATGGCCTGGGAGGCGGCGGCGCCCACCCTTGCGCCCGTGGCTGGCTTCGCCGGCCACTCCCTGGGCCAGGTGACGGCCCTCATCGCGTCCGGCACGCTCGGCTTCGAGGACGGCGTCCGGCTGGCGGCCGCTCGGGCCCACCACACCCAGCGGGCGGCCGAGCGTCACCCGGGTGAGATGGCGGCCCTCCTGGGCGCCACGGTGGAGCAGGCCCGTGAGCTGTGCGACAACGGGCGCGGCGACTGCTGGCTGGCCAACGACAACGCCCCGGGCCAGGTGGTGCTGGCGGGCAGTCCCGAAGCTATCGGGAACGCCGTCGAGCGGGCCCGGGCCATCGGCGTCCGCCGGGCCACCCGGCTCCCGGTGGGCGGGGCCTTCCACACCCCGCTCATGCAGGAGGCCGCCACCGCCTTCGCCGACGACCTGAGGAGGGTCCCCCTCTCGGCTCCCCGGGCACCGGTCGTCTCCAACGGGGACGCCCGCGCTTACACGGACGTCGACGGTTGGCGCCGTCGCCTGGGCGAGCACCTCGTCCGTCCCGTTCGCTGGCGCCAGTCGGTCGAGATGCTGGTGGCCCTGGGCGCCACCGAGCTGGTCGAGGTCGGGCCCGGGGCCATCCTGGCCGGCCTGGCCCGGCGCACCGTCCCTGGGGTGCCGGTGCGCGGCAGCGAGTCGCCGCTCGAGGAGGTGGGGGCGTGACCCCCACCAAGCGGGTGACGGGCGAGGAGCTGGAGGTTCCCGAGCGCGTCATCGTGGCTCCGACCGTGGGCGTGTTCCAGCCTCTGGCCCCGGCAGCTACCGAGGCCGACGACGGCGCCGAGCCAACGCCCGACGGCGAGGGCGAGATGGTCACCGAGGGCCAGGTCGTCGGCATCGTGGAGGCTCGGGGCCAGGAGCACCCGGTGCGCAGCGCCTTCACCGGCTTCCTGGTCGGGTTGCTGGCCCACCCCGGCGAACGGGTACGTGAGGGACAGCCCGTGGCCTGGATGCGGGTGCTCTGAGCACGCCGATGGGAGCGGCCATCATCGGGCTGGGGGCGGCCCTGCCCGAGCAGCGCCTCACCAACGCCGACCTCGAGCGCAGGGTGGACACCAGCGACGAGTGGATCGTCGAGCGCACCGGCATCCGGGAGCGGCGGGTGGCGGCCCCCGACGACACCGCCGCCACCCTGGGAACGGCCGCGGCCGCCTCCGCGGTCAAGGACGCGGGCCTGACCCCGGAGGACGTGGGACTGCTGGTGGTGGCCACCACCACTCCGGTGCAGCCGTTCCCGGCCACGGCCGTGCGCATCCAGGAGGCCCTGGGCATGCGGGGCGGAGCCTTCGACGTCATGGCCGCGTGCTCCGGCTTCGTCTACGGGCTGGTGGCCGCGGCGGGAATGCTGTCGGGCCAGGGCGCCGGCTCGGGCGGGGGAGGGCCGGCCCTGGTGGTGGGCACGGAGGTCCTGAGCCGCATCGTCGACCCCGACGACCGCTCCACTGTCGTGCTCTTCGGCGACGGCGCCGGCGCCGCCGTGGTGGCCCCTTCCACCGACCCGGGCGCGGGCCTGGTCTCCTGGGATCTCGGCTGTGACGGTTCCCTCGCCTCGTTGCTGGAGGTGCCGGTGGGGGAGCGGTGGATCCGCATGGAGGGCCGGGAGGTCTTCCGCCGGGCCGTGCGGGTGGTGGTGGACTCGTCAGCGGCCGCGCTGGAGAGGGCCGGGCTGGCACCGAGCGACGTCGACCTGTTCGTGCCCCACCAGGCCAACATCCGCATCATCGACGCCGTCTGCAGCCGGATCGGGGTCCCGCTCGAGCGCACGGTGGTCAACCTCGACCGCTACGGCAACACGTCGGCGGCCTCCATCCCTCTGGCCCTGTACGAGGCAGCCGAGGCCGGGCGCCTCCGGGAAGGTGACGTGGTGCTGCTGTCCGGCTTCGGGGCCGGGATGACCTGGGCCAGCGCAGTGCTGCGCTGGGAGGGCCGGCGCCGGTGAGCCGCGTCGCTCTGGTCACGGGCGGCTCCCGTGGAATCGGCCAGGCCGTCGTGGCCGCCC
>JALYHE010000092.1 GCA_030776705.1 Actinomycetota bacterium
CCGCCACCGTATTGCGGCGGGGCGCGTTCCCGAGGCGCCCGTCCGCACCAGTGAGGGCCTCGCCGGCCATCAGCTTGTGGACGGCGGTGGCCAGTACCTCGAGGGACGGGCCCATCTCCCGGGCCGCCTCGCCGCTGCGAACCACGGCCGCCGCCCCCGCCTCCTCCACGCCGGGGTTGTCCTCGTGCATGGCGGCCACCACCGCCATCCCCTCCCCCACCGCCGCCGCGGCCAGGCGCCCGCAGGCCAACCCGTAGCGGCCGCTCGAGAAGGCCGGGCCAACGACCACCAGGTCCGGCTCGGCCTGCTTGACCAGGGCCAGGATCTCGGCCGTGGCGTTGTCCCGGCCGGCGGCGTAGTCGTCGCCGCAGGAGACGGTGGCCACGATCTCGAAGTCGTCGCCGAGAAGGGCCTGGAGCTTGCGGCCGGGGCCGACGGGCCCGTCGGCGTGGGCTGGTCCCGTGGAGGCGGCGTCCTCGCCCCCGACCCCCGTGAAGAACTGGTTGAGGTAGTGGACCACTCGGGTCAAGACAGGGCTTGCTCCCCACAGCTGAGGCGACCCCAACCGAGGGGGCTCAGGGCACAGTAGAGGGCCGCCGTGGGCAGCTCCAACTCGGCGGTGGCGGGCGAGCTCACCAGGTCGACCCGCTCGCCGCCGAGGGCCCGCTCCACGGCGGGCAGCACGCAGGCCTCGTCGTAGTTGCCCGTGCTCACCATGGCCGTGGCCCGGTTGGGCGGCACCACCACGGGGGGGGCGGTGCCGTCGGGTCCCGCCATCTCGGCGAAGAGGCCCACGGCGGCGATGCCCACCTCCTCCAGGCGGTCCATCTTGAGCGAGACGTCGGCGTCGGCGTTGCCCCCGCCCTCCTTGGTGATCACTACGGCGTCGAGGCCGGCCGCGGCGCACAGGCGGGCGGCGTGAGCCGACACAAGCTCCTTGTGGTCCTGGTCCACTGGCTCGGGGGAGAGGACCAGCCCCCCGAAGTGAAGGTCGTCGCCGTGGCGGCGCCGGAGCACGTCGACCACGGGGTGGTTCTGGTAGAGGTAGGTCGGATTCTTGAGGGCGGGATGCCCGTACTGGCCGCTCACCACGGCTCCGTCGTCCAGGTCGGCCGGGTCGACCAGGGTGGGCAGCGAGGCCGCGAAACCCTGGCCGTACACGAAGGCCTCCTTGAACGTCCCCTGGGTCTGCAGGTTGGTGACGGCTCCGTCGCGGGGCAGGCCGCCGTCGAGACTGGGGCCCACGGGGGGCAGGTCCTCGACGGCGTCGGGCGGCGCCTCGAGCGCGGCCTCGGCCAGAAGGGAGGCCAGGGCGAGCAGGCCCCGTCGCAGGGCGGCGTCCACCGCCTCCCACCCGGCACCGGGGGCGGGATCGAACTCCACCACCAGGTTGTGGGTGGCGGACAGGGGCGTGAGCTCGGCCCCCGGGCCCGACATGTCGACCACGGCCTCCTGGGCCCGGGGGAGGTAGCCGGCGGCCACCACCGCGACACCGCGGAGGACGTGGGTCTCGCCTCTGCCCTGGGGCCGGGCCGGGCCTAGGAAGCCGGGGAAGACGCCGGCCCCGCCGCGGCCCTTGGTACGAGGCTCCACGGCGTCGAGGACCTTGACGATGCGGGCCGAGTCGCGGGGCGAGGCCCAGCCCAGGCGGACGCCGGCCAGGGCGGGATCGGCGAAGGCCGTCTCGGCTTCGTCGGTCGAGACGGTCAGGCGGCCGTCGTCGAAGGCGGTGCGGTCGCCGAAGGCCACCTCCTCGACCCGATGGACCAGGCGCCGCAGCCCCTCCCCCAGTGGGTGCGCTGCTTCGGTGATGGCAGGGACGCTAACGGCTTCTCCCCGCCGACACGACATTGGCGCCGGTGACGGTTCGCCGGCGAGAACGGGGGGTAGGTGGGCGGACATGGCAGACGACCCGCTCCCGCCCGAGGACGAAGACTTCTACGACCAGCTCCGGGAAATGCCGGTGGGGACCAACGACCCCAACATCGTCGGCGACGCCGGTCCCACCGACGTCCCGCCCGGCACCGATCCGGCCAGCGCGCCGAGAGAGCCGGTCGCGGAGGAGTTGCCGGAGGAGGAGGCGCCTGGGTCGGAGTAGGGCGTCACCCGTGGGGGCAGTCCCGACCAACTCTTCGAGCTCGCTCGCTCAACAACGCGCCCTGCACTTGCCGGTGCCCACGATCGAAGCCTTGGCCTGTCCACCACGCCAAAAACGCAGGCAGAGAGCGTCGCTGCTGCCAATTACGCGTGCTGTTGTCACGAAGTCACCCATGTGGACGCGGAAACGAACTGACGGTGGGAAGCCAGCACCCGTGATGAAGCGAAGTGAAAGGGACATTCCGAGGGGCCACGAGTCGACGCTTCATCGGTTTCACCAACACCCAGAGCCATCTGAGCGCCTATGTGGCCGATTTTGGTCAGTAAACAAGTACGCTCGTACCCACCGGTGGACTAGCCGTATTGCTGCATCTCACCCAGGCGCTTGAGTTGTACGAGCCCGCCGTGGAATATGGGTGTCGTGACTGGAGGGTGAAGGTCATGTTCTTCCCCCCCTGAAGACCGAAGCCAACGCTCGACTCTTCTGCAGCGGACTCACTAAACAGTCCCCGAACCACTCCACCCGAACGCCAGCGAACGACGCAGTTTTCGGCTGTCCGCTTTCCCTGGTTCTCGACCTCAACCCGCGCATACGGCCGCGTCCCAACTCGGTTCCCGTAGTGATTAAAAGACACAATACGAGCGATCGCTTTATTCGGTGGACCACCAATCCCGAACCAGTCGGTCAAGTAGCCCAAGACAAGGCCTCCGATGACCGTTCCTGCGACCGCGACAAGCAACTTATTCATACCGCCTTCCCCCAGGGCATCTTGGCGGTGATTATCGTCCTCGGGCTAGTTAGGCGCAATCGCCAACGCGCCGTAGCAGGCGAGGGCGGGTGGCGAAGTAAGTCGGCCGGCATAGGCGCTGTGCAGTACATCCAAGTCCGGTACAGCCGCCATGTGGCAGCGTGTGGCCCCCGACCGAGAGCTCTTTCTCGCCGGTCGGGGTTCGAAAATGTCTAGCTTGGTGGGGCTAGCTGGAATCGAACCAGCGACCTCAGCATTATCAGTGCTGCGCTCTAACCGGCTGAGCTATAGCCCCGCCAACTGGCGGGAGACGTTACACGAGCGTCCTCAGACCACCGTCCGCCTAGGCCGAGGCTCGCGGTCCGCCACCGTGACCTCCACGCCCCCCACCACGTCGGAGGTCAGGTTGTAGATCACCGCCATCAACACGTTGATCCCAGTGCCGAGCAGCACGACCACCAGCCCGCCCAGGAGGCAGGAGAGGAAGATCAGTCCGCCCCTGAGCTGGAACGCCTCCAGGGCGAACAGGTCCTCCACGAAGCGCTCCAGGTTGTCGACGACGCCCGTGACCGAAGCCGCCAGCCACAGCACCACGCCGGCCACCAGCCACACAACCAGCATGCTCAGATAGAAGAGCACCGAGAAGCGCAGCACCGTGCGGGGCTCGACCCTGCGGACCACCCGCCGCACCGGTCTTGCCTCCGCCACCCGCTCACGGTAGCCCCCGGGCACACAGCTCGAAGTGGACCGGGTCGGTCCTCGGGTAGGGCTGGCACAACCCCACCTGGGCGGCCACCGACAGCAGCCGGGGCACGAACGACAGGGGGACGTCCACGGCCTGGCCCATCTCATGGCGCGACGTGCCCGGCACGGCCACGGGATAGGGGTTCGAGGCCCGGTTGGCGTACAGGGCGACCTGCTCGGCCCGGGACCGGAACCCCGACGTCACCGGCACCGCACCGCCCAGTAG
>JALYHE010000093.1 GCA_030776705.1 Actinomycetota bacterium
GGAGAAGATCGTCCTCACCCTCTACTACTACGAGGGCCTCACCCTGGCCGAGATCGGCGAGGTCCTTGGCGTCACCGAGAGCCGGGTCTGCCAGATCCACAGCAAGGCCGTCCTCCAGCTCCGCTCCCGCCTGGCCCGCACCTGAGCATCAAGGTACGGTCGGGGCGCCGCTTCCCCGCAGCCGTCCTCGCGACCTGAGGGGAGGAGCCGTGCGCTCGCTCTTGGCCTCCTTGGCGGCCGTCGCCGCCCTCGTCCTGCCCGCCCCCAGCGCCCCTCCGGCTGTGCGGTACCAGCCCCCGGTGCCCGCGCCCGTGGTGGACCCCTTCCGACCGCCCTCGTCCCCGTTCGGGCCCGGCAACCGCGGCGTAGACTACGCCACCGCGCCCGGGACGGTGGTGGGCGCCGCCGCCCCCGGGGAGGTGGTCTTCGCCGGCCCGGTGGGCGGCAGCCTGCACGTCGTGGTCCTGCACGGCGACGGGCTGCGCACGAGCTACTCGTTCCTCGTTGCGGTGAGCGTGCGCCGGGGCCAGCGGGTGGAGGCGGGCCAGGAGGTGGGCCGGGCCGGCCCGTCGCTGCACTTCGGCGTCCGACGCGGCGACGCCTACCTGGACCCCATGACCCTGTTCGGCACCGCCGGCGCGCCGGTGCACCTCGTGCCCGACCCTCCGCCCGAGCCCAACACGGAGGCGGGGCGGCACCGGGCCACAACGGCCGGCGAGCCCGGCCCGGGGCCGACCATGGTCGACGGTGACGCCCTGCGGTGGGCTCGGGGGGGCGAGCGCCCGGCGCCGGTGCCGTAGGCCTCGCGCTACGGTCCGCCGCGTGCACGACAGGCCCGAGATCTACGTCGACGGCTCCTGGACCCCGTCCACCGACAAGGACGCCTTCGCCGTTGTGGACGCCACCACCGAAGAGGTCATGGGCCACGTCCCGGCCGGTACGGCGGACGACGCGGACCGGGCCGTGGCCGCGGCCCGAGCGGCCTTCCCGGCGTGGAGCGCCACCCCCTTGGAGGACCGGGCCAAGGCCCTCGAGCGCATCGGCGACGGCCTCCAGGCCCGGGTGGGCGAGCTGTCGGAGCTGGTCACCCGAGAGGTGGGGACACCGCTCAACCTGTCGGCGCTGGCTCACGTGGGGCTGCCCGTGATGACCTTCCACTCCACGGCCGAGATCGCCCGGTCCTTTCCTTTCGAGGAGACGGTGGCCAACTCTCTGGTGGTGCGGGAGCCGGTTGGCGTGGCGGCCTGCATCACGCCGTGGAACTACCCGCTCCACCAGGTCGCGGCCAAGGTGGCCCCGGCCCTGGCGACTGGGTGCACCGTGGTACTGAAGCCGAGCGAGGTGGCGCCGCTCAGCGCCTTCGCCCTGGCCGAGGTCGTCCACGAGCTGGGGCTGCCGCCCGGCGTCTTCAACCTGGTCACCGGCGCCGGTCCGGTGGTGGGCGAGGCCCTGGTGGCCCACCGGGATGTTGACAAGGTCTCGTTCACGGGCTCCACGGCCGTGGGTCGACACGTCGGCGAGGTGGCGGCCACCTCGGTCAAGCGGGTGTCCCTGGAGCTCGGTGGGAAGTCGCCCACCGTCATCCTCGAGGACGCCGAGCTCCGCCCCGCCGTGATCTCCGGCGTGACCTCGGCCTTCCTCAACTGTGGCCAGTCCTGCCTGGCCCAGAGCCGCATGCTGGCCCCCCGCTCCCGGCTCGAGGAGGTGGAGGCGCTGGCCCTGGCGGTGGCCGAGTCGTTCGAGCCCGGTGACCCGCTGGCCCCGGGTACCCGTCTCGGCCCCCTGGCCAGCGAGGCCCAGCGCCGCCGGGTCAGGGACTACATCGAGCGGGGCGTGGCGGAGGGCGCCCGGCTCCTGACCGGTGGCCCCGACCCTCCCGAGGGGCTGGACCGCGGCTTCTTCGTGCGCCCCACGGTGTTCTCCGACGTGCGCCTGGACATGACCATCGCCCAGGAGGAGATCTTCGGGCCCGTCCTCTGCATCCTCGCCTACGAGGATGAGGACGAGGCGGTGGAGATCGCCAACGCCACGATCTACGGCCTCTCCGGGGCGGTCTGGTCGGGAGACCGCGACCGGGCCATGGCCGTGGCCCGGCGGCTCCGGACCGGCCAGGTCGACGTCAACGGGGGTGCCTTCAACCCCCTGGCGCCCTTCGGCGGCTACAAGCAGTCCGGCAGCGGGCGGGAGCTGGGCCGGTTCGGGATGGAGGGGTTCCTGGAGACAAAGTCGCTCCAGCTCTGAGCTTGTGATTAGCCTGTGGCTCCGTGCGACGAGCCCTGGCGGCGCTCGCGGCCCTCACCTTGAGCCTCTCCCTCGCCTCGCCCACCGGCGCGGCCGAGCCCGAGGGGGCGCCCAAGGAGGTGACCGGAGCCCAGAAGCGAGCCAACGAGGCGGCCAGCAAGCTGGCCCAAGCCCAGTCGTCGCTGGCCCGCGCCGAGGAGGAGGTGGCGGCACTCAAGGTGCGCATCTCGGCCACCCGGGCCCGCTTGGCCCAGCTGCGGGCCCAGGTGAGGGATCTGGCCGTGCGCCAGTACGTCCAGGGCGGGGACCCGGCGGTGTGGATCCTCCAGTCGGACGTGGGGGAGGCGTCGCGAGGCCGGGCCCTTCTCCGCCACGTCACCATGGGCCGCACGGACGCCATCGACGAGTACCGGGCCGCCAACGCCGACCTGGAGGACGGGCAGGAGGCGCTGGAGCGCCGGCTGGGTCAGCATCGCAAGGCGGTGGGCGACCTTCGTGAGGAGGAGGCCCGAGTCGCCAAGGAGCTCGAGGACCTGGCCGCGGCCCAGCGGGAGCACGAGGCCAAGGTGGCTGCCCAGCAGGCGGCCGTGGGACGGGCCGCGGCCGAAGCGGCGTCCCGGCCCCCCCCAGGACCGGCGCCGCCACCGCCCGGTCCGGGGGCGGCACGCCCGCCCCGGTTGCCGGGACCGGCTCCGGGTGGGGGGGCACGTGTGATCGGCTCCGGACCGTGGGTCTGCCCCGTCCAGGGGCCCCGGGCCTTCACCAACGACTACGGCCAGCCCCGCTCGGGCGGGCGCCGGCACCAGGGCAACGACATCATGTCGCCCAGGGGCACACCGGTCGTGGCCAGCGTCTCGGGCACGGTGAGGGGCCACAACTCCAGCCTGGGGGGCATCTCCTACTACCTGCGAGGCGACGACGGGAACACCTACTTCGGCACCCACCTCGACCGCCTGAGCGGGGCCAGCGGACGGGTCTCGGCCGGCACCGTCATCGGCTACGTGGGCAACAGCGGCAACGCCAGGGGCAGCTCCCCCCACCTCCACTTCGAGATCCACCCCGGCGGAGGCGGCCCCGTGAACCCCTACCCCACGCTCTCCCGCTACTGCTAGCTGCGTCCTCGGGGGGACGCGCCCCTTCGGGACCCGCACCGTAAGTAGCGTGCCCTGAGATGGCGCTGCTGCCCTTCCTCTTGGCCGACGAGCCGGTCACCTCGCTCGACGACTACCTCGGCCGTGGCGGTGGCAGGGGGCTGGCCCGGGCCCGCCAGATGGGACCCGAGGGGGTGATGGAGGAGCTCTCCCGCTCCGGGTTGCGGGGCCGGGGCGGGGCCGGCTTCCCCACCGGGGTGAAGTGGGCGTCGACCCGTGCCGCCGAGGGCCGGCGTCGCTACGCCGTGTGCAACGCGGCAGAAGGAGAGCCGGCCACCTTCAAGGACCGGGCCCTGATCCGCTCCAACCCGTACCAGTGTGTGGAGGGCCTGGCCATCGCCGCCCTGGCCATGGAGGCGGCCGACGCCTACGTGGCCACCAAGGCCAGGTTCGAGGCCGAGCGGTCCTTGCTGGAGGTCGCCGTCGAGGAGATGGACGTGGCCGGCCTACTCGACGAGGTCACCATCGTCATCGTGGCCGGGCCCGACGAGTACCTGTTCGGCGAGGAGAAGGCCCTCCTCGAGGTGATCGAGGGTCACGAGCCCATGCCCCGTCTCCTCCCTCCCTACCAGCACTGGCTGTTCGCCACCGCTCCGCAGCTGGGGTGGGAGGCCCACTCCACCGAGCCGGGCCGACTCGGCCTGCCCGAGGCCAATCCCACCCTGGTGAACAACCTCGAGACCCTGGCCAACGTCCCCCACGTCCTGGCCCGGGGGGCGGAGTGGTTCAGGAGCGTGGGCACGGCCGAGTCACCGGGGACCATCGTGTGCACGGTGGTCGGGGACGTGGCCAGGGCGGGGGTGCACGAGATGGAGATGGGCTCGCCTCTCTCTGAGCTGCTCGAGGCGGCCGGCGGGCCGCTGCCAGGCCGCACCTTCAAGGCCGCCTTCTCGGGAGTGGCCAACCCCGTGGTCGACGCCGGAGCCTTCGACACGCCACTGTCCTACGAGGCCATGCGCCAGATCGGCAGCGGCCTGGGCGCGGGCGGGTTCGCCGTGTACGACGACACGGCCTGCATGGTGGCGGTGGCCCACGCCTTCTCCCGGTTCCTCTATGTGGAGTCGTGCGGCCAGTGCCCACCCTGCAAGGTGGGCTCGGGGGGCATCACCGACATCCTGGCCCGCATAGAGGCCGGTCACGGCACCGAGGCCGACGTCGAGTCCATGGGCCGGCTGCTCCGCACCGTCACCGACGCCAACCGCTGCTACCTCGGGACCCAGGAGCAGCTGGTGGTGGCCAGCGTGCTGCAGGCCTTCCCCCAGGAGGTGGTGGCCCACCTCGAGGGGGGATGCCCCTTCCCGCACCGGCACCTCTCCGTGCCCAAGCTGGACGACCTAGTGAGTGGGACCGCTGTCTACGACGATCGTCATGCCTCGAAGCGCCCGGACTGGACGTATGCGACATAGCCACGACGACGCCGAGGGCGTCGACCGGGCGCTCAGCGGCGAGACCGACGAGCGGGCCCTCGCCGCACTGGCCCGCGCCCTCAGCTCCTCGGCCCGGGCCGCAGGCGCCACCGCCGTGGCCAGTGGTCGGTGGCTGGCCGAGTGGCTGGTCGACAACACCCCCCGCATCCCCGTCCGCGACAGGCGCAGCCTGGAGGCCGAGTTCCGGTTGGCCGGCCCCGAGCTGGCCGCCGAGCTGGTGCGCGGCGCCAGCCGGTCGTCGGCCACGGTGGGGGCGGCGGCGGGCGTCCTGGTGGGCGCCCAGGAGATGGCCCCGCCCGCGTGGTTGGCCATCCCCATGGAGCTGGTGGCCGAGACGGTGGCGGTGGCGGTCATCGAGCTCAAGCTGGTGGCCGAGCTGCACGAGGTCTACGGCCGCCCGGTCCCCACCTCTCCCTCCGAGCGCAGCGTGGCCCTGGTGTGGGCCTGGGCCCAGCGCCGGGGGATCACCCCGGCCATGTTGACCCAGAGGGGCGCCTTCTCCGACGCCCTCGGGCGACGGGCGCGGGCCGAGGCCATCCGCCTCGTGCGCCGCCGGCTGGCCGGGCGCCTGGGCCGCAACCTGTCCAGCCTGGTGCCACTCCTCGCCGGGGCGGTGGTGGGCGCAGAGGTGAACCGCCGGGCCACCAGGTCGCTCGGACAGGCCGTGGCCCGGCACCTGGAAGAGGCGAGCTGAGCGGGCCCTGGTCGCGGCCGGCCCGGCTCCCGGCCTAGCCTCGGCTCATGGGCCTGAGCGTGGGGATACTGGGCGGCACCGGCCCGGCGGGCAAGGGACTGGCCACCCGCCTGGCCTCGGTCGGCGTGGAGGTCGTCGTTGGCTCCCGCTCCCCGGACCGGGCCGAGGAGGCATGCTCGTCCGTCGTCGAGCGCTGGCCCGGCCGACGCCTGCGCCTGGAGCCTGGGGACAACGCCGCCGCCGCCGACGCCGAGCTGGTGGTGGTGGCGACGCCGTGGGAGGCAGCGGCGTCGACGGCAGCTTCGCTGGCCGAGCACCTCGACGGGAAGGTGGTCGTGTCCATGGCCAACGCCCTCACCAGGCTGGAAGAGGGCTTCCAGGCCCTCGTCCCGCCCCGTGGCTCGGTGGCGGCCCACGTGCAGACGGCGGTGAGCGGGGCCCGGGTGGCCGCCGCCATGCACCACCTGCCGGCCCGTTCGCTGGCCCAAATCGACATGCCCGTGGACAGCGACGTGCTCGTGTGCTCGGACAACCGGTCGGCCTGGGAGGCCACGGCGGAGCTGATCGGCCTCGTCCCCGGCCTTCGTCCCCTCGACGCCGGCACGCTGTCCAACGCCGGGCCGGTGGAGGCGCTCACCGCCGTCCTCCTCCACCTCAACTCCCGGTACCACACCAGGGCCTCGGTACGGTTCACGGGCATCGACGTGTGAGCGCAGGCGCTCGCGGCCCGGGCGAGGCCTGAGGGATGAGGCTGTACCACACCGCCCTGCGGGAGGTGGTGCCCTTCGAGCCGGGCCCGGTCGTCACCATGTACACCTGCGGGCTCACGCCCGACGACGGGCCCCACCTGGGCCACGCCGCCACCTACGTCGTCTACGACGCGCTCCAGCGGCGCCTGCGAGACCTGGGGCACGACACCCAGTGCGTGCGCAACATCACCGACGTCGACGACGACATCCTGCGCAGGGCCCGGCGCCTCGGCGTCCACTACCTGGACCTGGCCGCGGAGCAGCTGGCGCGCTTCGACGCCGACATGGAGGCCCTCGGCCTTCTCCCTGTCTTCAGCGAGCCCAGGGCCACGTCGGCCATCCCCGACATCCTCGGCTTCATCGGGATGGTGCTCGACGCCGGCCACGCCTACCAGGCCGGCGGCGGGGTCTACTTCAAGGTCAGCTCGTTCCCCCGCTTCGGCCAGGTGAGCCACTACTCCCGCCAGGAGATGCTGGCACTGGCCCGGGAGCGGGGTGGGAACCCCGACGACCCGAACAAGATCGACCCTCTGGACTTCGTGCTGTGGCAGCCGTCGGCTCCCGACGAGCCGGCGTGGGAGTCGCTGTGGGGCCCGGGCCGGCCCGGCTGGCACATCGAGTGCTCGGCCCTGGCCCTGCGGGAGCTGGGTAGCACCATCGACCTCCACGGCGGGGGCACGGACCTCATCTACCCCCACCACGAGTGTGAGGCGGCCCAGTCAGAGGCGGCCACCGGCGAGCCGTTCGTCCGCCACTGGATGCACGTGGGGATGGTCCGGCTGGGCGGCGAGAAGATGTCCAAGTCGCTCGGGAACCTGGTGTTCGTCGGCGACGTGCTGAAGGAGTGGGAACCGGCCGCGGTCCGACTGGCGATCCTGGACCACCACTACCGGGAGTCGTGGGAGTGGGTCGACGCCCTGCTTCCGGCGGCGGACGAGCGGCTGCGGTCGTGGCGGGCCGCCGGCGAAGGCGACGCCGCCCTCGAGGACGTTCGGGCCGCTCTCGACTACGACCTCGACACGCCCGCCGCGCTGGCGGCCGTGGACTCGGCCGCGTCCAGGGGCAGGGGCGTGTCGTCGTCAGCGGCCCTTCTCGGCGTGGCCTGACCTTCGGTTGGCGCCAGCCCGGGCAGCGGCTGGGACAGGAGCGTCTCGAAGGAGGAGGCGGGTACCGGCTTGGACATGAAGAAGCCCTGAGCCTCCTCGCAGCCTTCCCGACGGAGGAAGGCGAGCTGCTCGGCAGTCTCCACGCCTTCGGCCAACGTGCTCAGCCTCAGGCTCTTGGCCATGGCCACGATGGCGCTCACCAATGGGGCCTCCTCGTCGGCCGAGGAGATCTCCTGGACGAAGGACTTGTCGATCTTGAGCTTGTCCACCGGGAAGGACCGCAGCCGGCTGAGGGACGACCAGCCGGTCCCGAAGTCGTCGATGGCGAGCGTGACGCCCAGCGCCTTCAGGGCGTGCAGGACCGGGAGGATCTGACGGGCCTCCTGCATCAGCGCCCCCTCGGTGATCTCCAGCAGCAGGTCGGAGGGACGGAGCTGGTTGCGCTGGAGGGCCTCTTCCACCTCCTTGACCAGCAGCGGGCTGGTGAGCTGGCGGGTGGCGATGTTGACGCACATGGTGAAGGGGGTGTCGGCGCCTAGGAGGGACCGGTACCGGGCGGCCTGGCTGCACGCCTCGCCGAGGACCCAGCGTCCCAGGGTGACGATGAGGTCGCTCTCCTCGGCCCAGGGCAGGAACTCCCCGGGCTGGACCATGCCCCGCAGGGGGTGGGGCCAGCGGACCAGGGCCTCCGCCCCCGATACCTGCCCCGTCCTCAGGTCCACGACCGGCTGGTAGTGCAGGATCAACTCCCTCTCCCGGAGGCCACGGCGGAGGTCGCCTTCGATCTCCACCCGCTGCACGGCTGCGGAGTGCATGGTGGGCTCGTACACCTCGTACACGCCCTTGCCCTTGGACTTGGCCTGGTACATGGCCAGGTCGGCGTTTCGCAGCAGGTCGTCGGCGTTGAGGCACGAAGCCGAGCCCGACACCACGCCCACGCTGGCCTGGGTCACGATGGTCTTGCCGTCGATGACCACCGGGGCCCGGAGGCGGTAGAGGATCCGCTGTGCCACCAGCGTGGGGATGTCCTTCTCGGACTGCTCGATGAGCACGGCGAACTCGTCGCCTCCCATGCGGGCCACCGTGTCGCCCAGGCGGACGCTGTCGGTCAGGCGATTGGCCACCTCCACGAGGAGCCGGTCGCCCACGGCGTGACCGAAGCTGTCGTTGACCTCCTTGAAGCCGTCGAGGTCGAGCAGGAGGAGGGCCACCAGCTCGGGGCTGCGCTTGGCTCGGGCCAGGGCGTGCTCGAGGCGGTCCCGGAGCAGGGTCCGGTTGCCGAGCCCGGTGAGCGGGTCGTGCAAGGCCTGGTGGCGGAGCTGGTCCTCGAGGGCCCGTCGCTCGCCGATGTCGCGGCAGGCGAGGACGATGCCCTCCACGGCGTCGTCGCCGAGCAGGTTGCTGATCGTGATCTCGGCCAGGCACCAGCTGCCGTCGTTGCGCCGCAGCCGTCGCTCGACGGCCATCGGGGGGGCCGGCGGTGGGGGGGTGGAGGTGAGCAGGGCCAGCGTGCTGGCCCGCTCCTCGGGGTGCAGCAGCCTCCCGGCCTCCGAGCCCACCAGCTCACCGAAGCGGTAGCCGAGCACGTGCTCCACCGACGGGCTCTGGTACCGGATGACGCCCCGGGCGTCGACGATGGTGAGAACGTCGGAGGCGTTCTGGGCCAGCGAGCGGAACCGGCGCTCCTCGCGCTCGAGCTCAGCTGTGCGGGTGGTGACCTTCTTCTCGAGCTCCCGGGTGATGTGGAGGTTCTCGAACTGGGCCAGGAGCTGGCGAGCGACGAGCAGGACCAGGACCACGGCGGCGTTGACGACGAGGAACGCCGACAGGCCGCCCTGGCGCTGGCGGTCCAGGCCCACGGCGGCGGCCAGCAGCACGGGCAGGTAGGGCACCAGGACTGCAGCCACCCCCCCTGCCCGCGGCTCGGCCGAGAGCTTCATCTCGGTCCCGTCGGGTGCCAGCGCGGCCAGCCCGATCAGGAGACAGCCGGCGATCCAGGCGAAGTCGTCGAGGCCACCCGGCTGGTAGGCGCGTGCCACCTCGAGGTAGGCGAAGGCCCCATGGGCGATAACGAACAGGCCGAGGCCGGTCCCGAGCAGAGCCCAGGGCAGGCGTGACCCCCGTCGGACCCGGAGCACGGTGACGATCGCCAGGGAGAGCACGACCACGTCGACCACGGGGTAGGCGAGGGCCAGGGCCCGTCCTGGCCCGTCCCCGCTGGAGCGGTAGGCCTCCTCGAAGACGAGGGCCCAGCCGGCGAACAGCAGCGAGCTGGCCATGAGCAGACCGTCGAGCAGCGTCCGCATTCGGCTTGCCGAGGGCAGGGCCGGATGGAGGAACGACAGGAGCGCCAGGACGGGCAGGACCAGGGCGAGGGCGGACGGCAGGTCGGCGGGCGAAGGCACGGGGAGCGTCTGGCCGGCCGTGACCTCCTGATAGGCGGCCAGGGCAGTGGACACCAGCCAGCAGCAGGCGGTGAGGGCTAGTAGGGCCCAGCCCTTCCGGGCCGTGCCCTGGTGGCGCGACGCCGCCGTGGCGCAGGCGTGGGCGGTGGCGGCGGAGGCGACCAGCATGGCGGCGCGAGTGGCCAGGTGGGTGGCGCGCAGCCCTCCGATGCCGAGCAGCACCCACACGAGATAGCCCACGCCCAGCCAGACCGCGGCCACGGCGCGGGAGCGGAACC
>JALYHE010000094.1 GCA_030776705.1 Actinomycetota bacterium
CGTCGGTGAGCTCCAGGGCCTCCACCAGCTCGTTGTGGACGCCCTGGACCAGCTCCACGTCGCTCATCTCCAGCGCTCGCCCGTCCCCGAAGCGCCCCGCCGACACCCGCAGCAACACCTCGTCAGGCCCGGCCCAGTGAGGCCACTTGGAGGAGGCGAAGGAGCAGGCGGTGATCAGGCGGCCCTCGCTCGGAGGGACGAGGAACCCGCTTCCCACCAGCGGCCGGGGGAATGCGGCGGACGGGTAGGCGAGCACGGTCAACGTCACCGAGGCGTGGTCGATGCCCCGAAGCTCGGCCGCGGCGATGGGCGATGCCTCGGCGACGAGGTTGGCTGCCACCGGTGCGGGGGTGGTGACTATGGAGGCGTCGAAGCCCTCCAAGGGAAGGGAGCCCACCGCCGTCTCCAGGTGGATCTCCGCACCGCCGGAACGAAGCTCCTCCTCGAGCCGCTCGACCAGCCGGCTCAGCCCACCGCGCAGGCTGTGGAACGCCGGTCGCCCGGCGGCCTCGGTGCGCCGCTGGAGGCGAACGCCGCGCATCAAGCTGCGAGAGGCGGCGGCGGCCGCCAGCTGTGGGGCGGTGGCCTGCACGCTGAGGTACGTCGAGGACCCGGCGTGGATGCCTCCGAAGAGGGGGTCGACCAAGCGGTCCCGCACCTGGCGACCGAGCCGGGTGGTGACCAGGTCACCCACCGACCGGTCTCCCCCGTCCCCCCGGCGGGGGAGCACCACGTCGAGCGCGGCCCGAGCCAGCCCCACGGGCGACAGGATCAGGGACCGAGCCACCGAGGTGAGCCGGCTGGGCACACCCAGCACCACGTCCTGGGGAATGAAGCGGAGCCGTCCCCGCACCCAGACGGCGGCCTGGTCGGTGGCCGATGTCACCAGCTCGGACTCCAAGCCCAGCTCGTGGCAAAGCTGCAGCACCTCGGGGGTGCGGGCCACGAAGGCGTCCGGCCCCAGGTCGACGGGGCGATCCCCGAACTGGCCGGTGAGCACCTTGCCGCCGAGGCGGTCGGTCTCCTCCAGCAAGGTGACCTCGGCCCCCGACGTCATCAGGCGCCAGGCCGCGGCAAGGCCGGTGATGCCCCCGCCGACCACCGCCACCCGGGTCACGCCGCGGCCCGGACTATCTCGGCCAGCATCGCGGTCAAGCGGGGGTCGTCGTTGAGGGAGGCGGTGCGGCGCAGGCCCAGGCCGACGTCCTCGGCCACTCGGCACGCCTCCACGTCTATGTCGTAGAGGACCTCGAGGTGGTCGGACACGAAGCCGGCCGGACACACCAGGACGGCTTCGACGCCCTGAGCCGGCAGCTCGCGGATCACGTCGAGGACGTCGGGGCCGATCCACGGCTCCGGGGTCCGCCCCGCGCTCTGCCACGCCAGTCGCCACCGCTCCAGCCCCGCCCGCTCCGCCACCGCTCGGGCCGTCTGGGCCAGCTGCTCCGGGTACGAGGGCGTGTCCAGGGCGATGGCCCGCTCCGGCAGGGAATGGGCCGTCACCAGTGTCTCGACGCAGGCGCCGGCCGGGAACTGGCCCAGCGCCTCGACCACCCGCTCGGCGAGGAGGTCGACCAGGACGGGATGGTCGTGCCATCGCTCGACGCCGGCATAGGGCACCGCGCCGGCGGCTGCGGCCGCCCTCGAGTGGTACTGGCCCACGCTCAGGGCCGAGTAGTGAGGGGCCAGGACCAGGCCGACCACCCGCTCGACCCCGGCGCCGAGGAGGGTGGCCATGCCGTCCTCCACGAACGGGGCGGCGTGCTTCTGCCCCAGTGCCACCACGAAACCGTCGCCCAGGGCGGCCCGGACGCCCTCCACCTGGGCCTCGGTGCGCTGGGTGAGGGGGGAGGTCCCACCGATGGCGCGGTAGCGCCGCTCCAGGTCGGCCAGCAGGTGGGGAGGCGGCCTGCGGCCTCCCCTGACGTGGGTGTAGTAGGAGTCCACGTCGTCGGGCGACGCAGGCGTGCCGTAGGCCATGACCAGGGCGCCGACGGGCCCGTCAGCCACCGTGGACGAGCTCCACCACCCGCTGGAGCACGGCCGGGTCCGTTTCGGGGAGCACCCCGTGGCCCAGGTTGAACACGTGCCCCGGCCGCCCGCCCGCCTGCTCGAGCACCCTGCGGGTCTCCTCCGCCACCACCTCCCAGGGTGCCAGGCAGACGGCCGGGTCGAGATTGCCCTGCACCGCCTTGTCGGCACCGACGCGCTCCCAGGCCACGTCGAGAGGGACCCGCCAGTCGACGCCCACCACGTCGGCCCCGGCGTCGGCCATGAGACCCAGGAGCTCCCCCGTGCCCACTCCGAAGTGGATGCGCGGCACCCCGAGGTCGGCCAGGCCCTCGAGGACCCGCCTCGTGAAGGGGAGGGCGTGCTCGGCGTATTGGTAGGGCGACAGGGCGCCGGCCCAGCTGTCGAAGAGCTGCACGGCCCCCGCACCGGCCTCCACCTGCGACCGCAGGGAGGCCAGGGCCAAGTCGGCCAGGGCTTCCATGAGGGCCCGCCACACCTCGGGCTCGCCGTGCATGAGGGACTTGGTGCGACCGTACGTCCTCGACGAGCCGCCCTCGATGAGGTAGCTGGCCACCGTGAAGGGCGCCCCGGCGAAGCCGATCAGCGGAACGTCGAGCTCGGACGCCAGGATGCGCACCGCCTCGAGGACGTAGGGAGTGTCCTCCTCGGGCTCCAGCGGGCGGAGCCGGGCCAGGTCGTCCTTGCTCCGGAACGGCCGCTCGACCACCGGCCCTCTCCCTGGCACGACGTTCACGCCGAAGCCCACGGCGGCCACGGGCACGACGATGTCGGAGAACAGGATGGCGGCGTCGACGCCGTAGCGCCGGACCGGCTGGAGCGTGAGCTCGGCCACCAGCTCGGGATGGCTCACGACCTCGAGGATGCTGTCCGTCCCTCGCCGGGCCCGGTACTCGGGCAGCGAGCGGCCCGCCTGGCGCATGAACCACACCGGCACGTGGGCGGCGGGCCGACGCCGGCACGAGAGCAGGAAGGCGGGCTCGTCCGTTGCAGCCACGGAATCGACGTTAGAGGCCGGGCTCCCACCGTCAGCGCTTCTTCTCGGCTCCATCGTCATCTTCCTTCGCCGTCCCGAGCGCCCCTCGTGGCGACTCCGGGCGTGCTGACCTCCTAGACTTGCACCCCCTCGTAGGAGGCCTCGAAGGGAGCGCGTGGCCTCACACCCCGATCTCCAGGCCGAGCAGGCTCACCTCGACCGAGCCTACGAACGCTTGGAGTCGCTTCGCGCCGCGGCCCGCTCCCTGCTCGAGTCGGCGCTTCGGCAGCGGGGCGGCACTCCCCAGGCCGTCGCCGAGAGGGACGTACTCGTGCGCACGGCCCTCCATCGCCTCGAGCAGCTCGAGCTGGGGGGCGAGTCGCTGTGCTTCGGGCGCATCGACCTGGCTGACGGACAGTCGTTCCACATCGGCCGCCTGGCCGTCTCGGGACACGACCAGGAGCCGTTGGTCGTCGACTGGCGGGCGCCGGTGGCCGAGCCCTTCTATCGCGCCACCGGCAGGCATCCCATGGGCCTGGTCCGTCGCCGCCACTTCGCCACCGAGGGCCGGCGCCTGGTCGGCCTTGAGGACGAGGTGTTCGCCGGCGAGCATGGCGACGGCGGCGGCCCCGACGGTGCGGGCAAGCCTGAACTGGTTGGCCCGGGCGCGCTCCTGGCCGCCCTGGAGCGCTCCCGCTCCGGGCGCATGCGCGACATCGTCGCCACTGTCCAGCGGGAGCAGGACGAGGTCATCCGCTCCGAGCTGGCCGGGGTGCTCGTCGTCCAGGGCGGCCCCGGCACGGGCAAGACCGCAGTGGCGCTGCACCGGGCCGCCTACCTGCTCTACACGCACCGCTTTCCGCTGGAGCGCCAGGGCGTGCTGGTGGTGGGCCCCAACGCCTTGTACCTCCGCTATGTGCGCCACGTGCTGCCCTCGCTGGGCGAGGCCGGCGTGGTCCTCACCACCCTCGAGGGCCTGGTTCCGGAGGCACGGGCGCGGGCGGCCGAGGGGCGGATGGCGGCACGGGTCAAGGGCGACGCCCGCATGGCGCGCGTCCTGGCCCGAGCCGTCCGCGACCGCCAGCGACCTCTCCGCCGGCCCCTCGAGGTCCGTGCCGAGGGCGTGGTCCTCCACCTGAGCCCCGAGGCCAGCAGGCAGGCTGTGGCCGCCGCCCGCCGCCGGTCCGGGCCCCACAACAGCGGCCGCCGCCACGTCGAGGCCTGGGT
>JALYHE010000095.1 GCA_030776705.1 Actinomycetota bacterium
CGACTGCCGGGCGTCAGGGCCGGGTGCCCGCCCTCCGGCGCCGGGACCGCTCAGAGGACCGGGGACGCCACCCCGCCGACCGCAGGGCCCGGCCGCCAGGCCTGGCCGCCTCCCTCCACGCCCGCCACCGCGCCTGGCTGTTCAGGGGCGACCGGGGGCGACCCGTCCGGACGGGCCGGCCCCGGGCGCCCCCCGCTCGCCTGGCGCCAGACGGTGGCGAAGCGCTGCGCGGCGGTGGCCATGGTGAGGGCGAGGAGCAGCCACAGCACCGGCACCAGCAGGTTGCTCCAGGCCAGGCCCACGGCCAGCACGATGATGCGCTCGGCCCGCTCCATGAGGCCGCCCCTGGCCGAGTAGCCGAGGGACTCCGCCTTGGCCCGCTCGTAGGAGATGAGGTTCGACGTGGCCAGCACAGCCAGGGGCAGCACGGCCAAGCGGCCGTCCCCCTGGGCCGCCAGGTACCAGGCCAGGCCGCCCAGGACCAGCGAGTCGCTGACCCGGTCGGCCACGGAGTCGAAGAACGCACCGCGAGCACCGGCCGTGCCCGACGCCTTGGCCACCGGCCCGTCCAGCAGGTCGGCCAGGCCCATGGCCACGAGCAGGACGAGGCCCAGCCCGAGCCGCCCCGAGGCCAGGGCGAGGGCGGTGGCGGCAGCCATCCCCAGCCCGAAGGCGGTGAGGTGGTCGGCGGTGACGCCGGCACGCCGGATCGCCGATCCCACGGGCTGGCGGGCCTTGTCCACGCTGGTCAACCAGCGTCCTTCGAACATGGGGCTCCAATCCGAGACGCCGTACGGCTGTGAGCGACGCGCCGCGTCCTCGAGCGCTTCACGCTACCACCGAGCACTAGGCTGACCGGCCCAGCCGACACACCGTGAGACGAGCAGCGAGGCGCCCGTGAAGAGCTTCCCGCCCGAGCAGATCCGCAACGTCGCCCTGGTGGGACACGGGGGGGCCGGGAAGACCACGCTGACCGAGGCCTTGCTGTTCCGGTCCGGTGTCACCAACCGACAGGGCCGGGTGGACGACGGCAACACCACCACCGACTTCGATCCTGAAGAGGTCAAGCGCCGGATCTCCGTCTCGGTCGCCCTCGCCCCGATCGAGCACGACGGGCACAAGATCAACATCCTCGACTGCCCCGGCTATGCCGACTTCCTGGTGGACACCGAGGCCGCCCTCCGGGTGGCCGACCTGGCCGTGTTCGTGGTCAGCGCCGTGGAAGGAGTGGAGGTGCAGACCGAGGCGCTGTGGAAGCTGGCCACCAGCCTGGGGCGGCCCCGGATGGTCTTCGTCAACAAGCTCGACCGCGAACGGGCCAGCTTCGAGCGCACCCTCGCGCAGCTCCGCGACGTCTTCGGCTCCGGCATCGCCCCCCTCGAGCTGCCCATCGGCGAGGAGCATGACCTCAAGGGCATCGCCGACCTGCTGACCGACACCGCCATCACCTACGAGGATGGCGAGCCCGTCACCGGCGAGATCCCGAGCGAGATGGAGGCACTCGAGCAACAGGTCCACGAGAACCTGGTCGAGGGCATCGTGGTGGGCGACGACGACCTCATGGAGCGCTACCTCGAAGGTGAGACCCTCGAGCTCAAGGAGCTCGAGGGGACGCTGGCCAAGGGCGTGGCGGCCGGACATGTCTTCCCCGTGGTGTGCGGCTCGGCCGCCACGGGGGTCGGCGTGGACCGCCTGGCGGACTTCCTCTGCCACATCGGCCCCTCGCCCGCCGACGTGGCCCCGCCCATGGTCCAGGCGGGTGACACCACCCAGGAAGTGCCATGTGACCCCTCGGGGCAGCCGCTCGCCTACGTGTGGAAGACCATGGCCGATCCCTACGTGGGCAAGGTCTCGCTGTTCAAGGTGCTGTCCGGCACGCTCAGGCCCGACACCGTGCTGAGCAATCCCCGCACCCACGCCGACGAGCGGCTCCACGCCCTGTTCACCTTGCGGGGCAAGGAGCAGGAGCACGTGCCGGAGGTGCCGGCGGGGGACGTCGGAGCCGCCGCCAAGCTGGGCGACACCTCGACGGGCGACACCCTGGCGCCCAAGGGCACGCCCGTGCGGCTGCCGGCGCCCGCCCCGGTGGAGCCGCTGCTGTCAATCGCCATCCGCCCCCGGTCCAAGGGCGACGAGGACAAGCTCATGACGGCCCTGCACCGCCTCCAGGACGAGGACCCCGCCCTGGTGGTGCGGCGGGTGGACGAGACCCATCAGACCCTCCTGGGCGGTATGGGCGAGACCCACCTGTCCATCGTCACCGAGCGCCTCCAGCGCAAGTTCGGCGTCGAGGTCGAGACCGAGGACGTGCGCATCCCCTACCGGGAGACCATCTCCCGGGAAGCCGCCGCCGAGGGCAAGTACAAGAAGCAGACCGGCGGCCACGGCCAGTTCGGCGTGGCCGACATCACCATCGAGCCCCTCGAGCGGGGAGCCGGCTTCCAGTTCGAGGACAAGATCGTGGGCGGAGCCATACCGCGCCAGTTCATCCCGGCCGTGGAGAAGGGCGTGATGGAGACCATGGAGCGCGGCGGCGTGCACGGCTTCCCGGTCGTCGACGTGAAGGTCACCCTCGTCGACGGGAAGTACCACTCGGTCGACTCGTCGGAGATGAGCTTCAAGATGGCGGGGTCGCTGGCCTTCCAGGAGGCCATGGCCAAGGCCAACCCGGTGGTGCTCGAGCCCATCTCCCTGCTCGAGGTCACGGTGCCGTCCGCCTACCAGGGCGACGTGATGGGAGACCTCAACGCCCGACGCGGCCGCGTCCAGGGCACGGAGACCACCGAGGACGGGGACCAGGTGATCGTGGCCATGGTCCCCACCTCCGAGCTCACGCGCTACGCCATCGAGCTGCGCTCGATCACAGGCGGGCGGGGCCAGTTCAGCGCCCGCCACGACCACTACGACCTGCTCCCCCAGCACCTGTACCGGAACCTCCCCGAGAAGGAGGAGTAGGGCGGCGCGCCGGCCGGTCATCCGCCAGCGGGCGCCACACCGAAGACCCCCCACATTCACAACCCGAGGAGGGGTCATGACCACCGTCGCTCACACCCGTACCGCCACGAGCCCGCTGTCCGCCTCACCCGCCCGGGTGGCCGCCGCCGTCTTCGGGGTCGTCTTCCTGGCCGTCGGCGTCCTCGGCTTCGTCCCCGGCGTCACCTCGAACCTTGACGACATCAGGTTCCTGGGCCACGAGTCGGGTGCCGAGCTGCTCGGCTTGTTCCAGGTGAGCATCCTCCACAACCTGGTCCACGCCCTCTTCGGAGTCGCAGGACTGGTGGCGGCGCGCACCGCCGGCACGTCCACGGGTTACCTCATCGGCGGGGGCGTCGTGTACTTCTTGCTCACCGCCTACGGGCTGGTCATCGACCACGGGAGCACGGCCAACTTCGTCCCGGTCAACGGTGCGGACAACCTCCTGCACTTCGCCCTGGGGGTCGCCATGGTGGGCGTCGGCCTCGCCGTGCGGGCCCGTCCCTCCGCGGCCTCGTAAGCCCGGCAGGCGGTCCCCTGCCGCCGGGGCTCGGGACGACGATGGTGCGAAGACGCGACAGCTAGGGTTGGGCGCAGTCAGGCGCCAGGAGGGCATCTGCCGTGGCAGATCCAAATTCCCTCCCATCCGACGGCGACCTCCGATCGCCAGCCGGCGGCGCACGACAACCTGATTGGAGAGCCCGGCGCCGAGCTGGCCGCTCGGCTGCGCCTGGGCCGCATCGGCTTCGACCAAGTGGTGAGCTGCGGCCCAGGCCTTCCTCCGGCGGCCCGAACTGGTCGAGCGCACTCGCGGCTCACCGCCGAGGACCTGGCCCGTCGCCTGGACGAGCTGGGTGAGCTGGACCCCGAGCGGCCCACCGACGTGTACTGCGCCGGCGGCTACCGCCTTCCATGGCCGCCAGCCTGCTCGGCGCATCCGGCTTCGCGACGTCTCCGACCTCCTGGGCGGCTACGGGGCTTGGACCTCGCTTGGCCCGGTAGCACCGGGCTTCAAAGGAGGGCGAGATGGTTGCCCTATGAGAGAGTCAAGCCCGGACCAGTCGCGGGCGTCCTGAACGGGAGGCTGTCACACTCCCCCGCTAAAATCGAACGCATGTTCGACACGCTTGAGGCGGCCATAGAGGACCTCGAGCTGCCCCTTTCGGGAGAGGACCTCCTGGAGCTCATCGCCTTGGCCGACCGCCTGGCCGCCAAGGTGAGCGCGGCGGTGGGTCGGTTCGACCGGGCCGGGGGCTGGGAGCTCGACGGGGCCACGTCCATGACGGCGTGGCTGCGCCACCGGGCCCGCATGAGCGGGCGGGTGGCGGCGAGCACCGCCCGCACCGCCCGGCGCCTCCGCCATCTGCCCCACACGGCCCGGGCCTGGTCCGAGGGCACTCTCTCGGAGGCCCAGGTGCAAGCCGTGATGGCCAACGTGGACGATGGCAGCACGACCTTGTTCGCCGAGCACGAAGGGGCTCTGGTCCCGACCTTGGCCCAGCTCTCGGTCCGGGAGACGGCGTTGGCCATGCAGGCGTGGCGGGCCCGGGCTGACGCCCTGGCCGACCACGACGAGGGGGCCGAGCCCCGGCTCTCGGCCTACCTCTCCCAGACGCTCGACGGGCGCTGGGAGCTGGAGGCGTCCCTGGACCCCGAAGGTGGCCAGGTCGTGGCCACCGCCATGCGCCTGGCCGCCTCGCCCGACGCCGAAGCCGAGGTGCCCCGCTCGCCGGCCCGGCGCCGGGGCGATGCCCTGGTCGACGTGTGCCGGTTCTTCCTGGACCACCGTCGCCGCACGGCCCACGCCCGCCACCGCCCGCACCTCAACGTGGTCGTCGACTACGAGGACCTTGTCTCGCGCCGCCCCGGGCGCTGGGTGGAAGGGGGCGTGGCAAGGCCGGCCACCGTTCAGGCCCTGCTGTGCGACGCAGGCGTGCACCGCGTCGTCACCGAGGGCCGCTCGGCGGTACTGGACTACGGCACCACCACCCGCGCCGTCGGCGCCAACCTGTGGGCCGCGCTGGTGCTGCGCGACCGCCACTGCCGCCACCCCGGCTGTGACCGGTCCCCGCCGTGGTGCGAGGCTCATCATGTGGTGCCCGTGCTGGACGGAGGCTCCACATGTCTCTCCAACCTGGTGCTCAAGTGCAGCCGCCACCACCACCTGGGGCACCGCCCCGGGTGGGCCGAGAAGCTCAAACCCGACGGCACCCTCGAGCTCACCGACCCGTCGGGGCGGACCTGGGGGACCCAGGCGCCTGGCGTCTGAGCGCGGCAACGCGGCGGACCGTGGCGGAGCAAGCCATTACGGTCGTCGCATGCCGCTCGACAAGGAACTGCTGGCCGAGATGAAGCAGACGAAGGCCGAGATCGACCGTCTCCAAGTGCGGCTCAGGGACCTCGTGGCACGCCTCCAGGAACGCGGGGCGACCACACAGGAGATCACCGAAGCCCTCCGGGAGTGATGCCCACGAGGGATCCCGCCGGGGCTCAGCTCAGACCTTCCGACCGGCCGCCTCCTGAGCGCCTCCTCAGGCAGGATGAAGGTGGGACAGAAGGAAGGAGGCCTGTGATGGCCGACCGGTGGGAGTACCGAGTCGTCGAGTTCGACTCGCGAGACGGCGGCGAGAGCATCCTGCAGGACGCAGGCAGGGAAGGCTTTGCGGTCGTGGCGGCCCTGCCCGTGAGCGAGCTGCACGCCAACCTCGTGATCCTCGCCAGGCGGATGGGGATGAACGCCTAGCGTCACTCCTGCGCCTCGACGTACGCGATGGCGCACGATCACGCTGCCTCCCCGTAGTGGACGCCGAGGGGGCGCCCGCGTCCCCCGCTCAGGCCCCGATCTCGGCCAGCACCTTGGCGACATGGCCGTCGGCCTTGACCTTGTACCAGGCCCGTTCGACCCGTCCCTCGGGGTCGATGAGGAAGGTGGAGCGGATGACCCCCCTCGTGTTCTTCCCGTACGCCGACTTCTCGCCCCATGCCCCGTACCTCTCCATGACGGCGTGGTCGACGTCGGACAGCAGTGGGAAGGCCAAGCCGTACTTGGACCGGAAGCGGACGTGGCTGGCGGCGGGGTCCGGCGAGATCCCGACCACCGGCACGCCCGCCGACTCGAAGGCGGCCAGGTTGTCGTTGAACTGGCAGGCCTCCTTGGTGCAGCCCGCGGTGTCATCCCTCGGGTAGAAGTAGACGAGGACCCGCCGGCCCGCGAAGTCGTCCAGCGACACCATCCTTCCGTCCTGGTCGGGCAGCGTGAAGGGCGGGGCCTCGACACCTGGCTCCAGCTTCGCCATGGGACCACCTCCTGCGCCAACCGTAACCGTGGCTGCAGCGGCCGCGGCCGGCATCGCCGAGCTCTTCGAGCTGCGCGAAGACAAGATCGCCTGCATGCATGCGTACTACGACACCCCACGCTGATGCGGCAGCTCGGGCTCCTCCCGGCGGCGGGTGGCTCCGCGGAGTGGGCCATGACCGCTCTCATGCGCTTGAGCGTCAAGACGGTGCGAGCCGTCAAGCGCCGCTGACGACCATTGGGCGCCCGGCTCGAGGCCGGGCAGGGCACTACGACTGGCCCGGGAGCCCGGACCAGTCCTCGGGGTTGTCCTCCACGAAGTGGGCCACCACGTGGCCGTCGACGCCGTCCACCAGGACCAGGCCCCGCTTGGCCGGGGGATCCTCGGCCGAGTAGAGGAGGATGCGCCAGGTGGGCCGGCTGAGAAGCCCTCTCCACGCCAGCTGGGCCGAGGCGTGCCCCACCGGGAAGCCCACCTCCCGGGAGGCGGAGACCAGGGCGTCGCTCTCCCGAACGCCCAAGCGGTGGCCGGCGAGGAGGTTGTAGACGCCGACGGCGCCGAGCAGCAGGGCGGCCAGCGCCATGCCCTCGTTGACCAGGACGCCACCGGAGCCGCGAACCAGCCAGAGCGCCAGGCAGGCCGCCGCCGCAACCAGGTAGATGGCCCCGGGCACCCGCCGGCGGCTGTTGTCGGGGAAGGTGTAGGGCCCGACGTAGCCGGTGACGTCGAGGTCCTCGGGAAGGTGGTCGCCCTGCTCCTCGTCGGCCTGGTCTCCCGGCCTGTCCTCCTGGCCGGTGCGTCCCTCGCTCATGCCGGCCAGGCGCCCTTGACCTTCTCGTAGGTGGCCTCCAGCGACTCGGGCAGCACCCGGGTCTCGGCCACCGACGTCATGAAGTTGGTGTCCCCGCTCCAGCGGGGCAGCACGTGGACGTGGAAGTGGCCGAGCACCCCGGCCCCGGCGGCCCGTCCCAGGTTGATGCCAACGTTCAGGCCGTCGGGGCGGTAGGCGTCCTTCAGCGCCCGCACCGCGTCGGCGACCGCCTTCCACAGTCCGACGGCCTCGTCGCCTTCCACGTCCTCGAGCTCGCTCACGTGGCGGGTGGGCATCACCATCAAGTGCCCGCTGGTGTAGGGGAAGGCGTTGAGCACGGCCGCGCAGCGATCGCCTCGCCACACCACGTTGCTGCCCTCGTCCAGGACCCGGCACAGCACGCAGGCGTCGTCCTGGCCGGCGGACGAGACGTACTCTGCCCGCCAGCCGGCCCAGAGCCGCTCCAGGCTCATCGGCGCGGTGCGTCCCTCACCGGCCCGGCACGGTCAAGGACCCACCGAGCGAGCCTCGACCTCGCCCAGGATGCGGGCTACCAGGGTGCGGAGGGGAACGCCCCTCTCCGGACGGTCGTCGCCCCGAGCGTTCACGCCTACGGTGCCGTCCCGCACGTCGTCGTCGCCGACCACCAGCACATACGGCAGCTTCTCCAGCTTGGCCTTCCTGATGCGGGCCCCGAGGGGCTCGTCGGCGGTGACCCAGTCCGCCCGCAGCCCGGCGGCCCGGAGCTGGTCGGCAGCGGCGGCGGCGGCGCCGTCGTGGTCGTTGCGGACGCCCAGGACGCGGGCCTGGAGCGGGGCCAGCCAGACGGGGAAGGCGCCGGCGTAGTGCTCGACCAGGATGCCGAGGAACCGCTCCACCGAGCCGAACAGGGCCCGGTGGATCACACGCGGACGGTGGCGGGCGTTGTCGGCGCCGGTGTACTCCAGGTCGAAGCGCTGCGGCAGCTGGAAGTCGACCTGCAGCGTGGACATCTGCCAGCGTCGGCCTATGGCGTCGCGGATGTGGACGTCGATCTTGGGCGCGTAGAAGGCGCCCTCTCCTTCGGCCACCTCGTAGGCGATGGCGGCGGCGTCGAGGGCCGACCTCAAGGCGTCGGTGGCCTGGTCCCAGTCGTCGGGGTCGCCCACGTACTTCTCGGGCCGTGTGGCCAGCTCGGCCTCGAACTCCTCGAAGCCGAACCGGCGCAGGACCCGGAGCACGAAGGCCAGGAGGCGGGCCAGCTCGTCGCCGAGC
>JALYHE010000096.1 GCA_030776705.1 Actinomycetota bacterium
CTCCGCGAGGAGCTCCAGCGCCGTTTCGCCTCGTTGCTCGAGGGCGGAACGCACCCGCTGGCAGAGCGGGCCGAGGTCGAGTTCGCCGCCGCCCCGGCGGCCTGGCGCAACGCCCTGTACATGTCACCCGACGTGCAGATCAGCGCCGCCAGCAGCGAGGCCGTGGATGCCGGTGACTTCCTAGTGGTGGTCGGGGACTTCCATCCCGGGACCGTGTCCATTGAGCAGTCCTTCATCCTCGAGCAGCACCGAGACCCCGACCGCCTGCGCGAGCTCATCGCCACCGACGTGCACCCCCCAAGGGTCTTCCCCGTGCCGAGCTCCGACCTGCCCCGCATGCCCCTCACCCTCGGCGGCCATCCCAACGGCGATCGGAGCCAGGCCCTGAGCGTGGCCGGGTCGACGTGGTCCGGGCGCAGCGTCCCCGGCTCCGTCCTGGCCGACGACTTGTGTCTCCTCACCGGCCCGGACACGGCCATGCCCGACGGCTACCGCACCGTCGCCCTCGCCGACCTGGTGGTGACGGAGAGGGCGGGTGAGGCCGTCCTCGAGGCGCGCCGCGGCGAGCTCCGGGCTCCCCTCGAGGAGGCCTTCTGGCTCCACACGTTCCTCCTGGCCTTCTGGACGTACGAGCCCTTCGCGCCGGTGGCCCACTCGGAGCGGGTCACCGTGGGCCGTGCCGTGCTGCGGCGGGAGACCTGGAACCCGCCCGTCGAGAGCATGGGCTTCGCCCTGGCCTCCCGAGGGGGGCGGCCCGGCGAGGCCAGGGGGTGGGCCCAGAGCCTCGGCATGCCCCGGCGGGTCTTCGTGCTGGCTCCGGTGGAGGCCAAGCCCTTCTACGTCGACTTCGACAGCCCCACCCTCACCCGGGTGCTGGCCCGAATGGCGCGTCGCAGCGCCGAGGCCTACGGGCCCGGGGTGACCCTGCGGTTCACCGAGATGCTCCCCACGCCGGAGCGGACCTGGCTGCTGGACTCGGCCGGCAACCGCTATACCAGCGAGCTGCGCCTGGTGGTCACCGACCTCACCCGCTGGCCGTCACCAGCTTCGTTTCTTTGAAGGTGGCGCTGGCGACGGTTCGGTGGCACAGGCGGAGCGAGTAGCCCGCTATGGGTGTGCAGACGCCCGAGTCGATCGTGGTGGGCTCCGGTCCCAACGGCCTGTCGGCGGCCATCACGCTGGCCGCCGCGGGCTTGTCCGTCGTGGTCCTCGAGGCGGAGGAGTCGGCAGGGGGAGGATGTCGTTCCTCGGAGCTCACCCTGCCCGGCTTCCTGCACGACTTGTGCGCCGCCGTCTACCCGCTCGCGGTGGCCTCGCCGTTCCTCAGCCAGCTGCCCCTCGGTGCACACGGGCTCGAGTGGGTGCACGCACCGATCCCGCTGGCTCACCCCCTGGACGACGGCACGGCCTGTGCGCTGGAGCCGTCGGTCGAGGTCACTGCTGCGGGACTCGGGACCCGAGACGGCAGGTCCTACCGGAAGGTGATGGAGCCACTGGTCGAGGACGCGTCCCGGCTCACGGCCGGCCTGCTGGCGCCACTGGTCCCGCCTCGACACCCGCTGTCGCTCGTCCGCTTCGCCCGGCACGGGATCGGCTCCGCCACGGGCCTGGCCAAGGGACTGTTCGAAGGGGAGCCGGCCAGAGCGCTGATGACGGGCATGGCCGCCCACGGCATGCTGGCGTTGGAGCAGCGCCCGACGGCCGCCTTCGGTCTGGTCCTGTGCCTCCTCGGCCACGCCGTCGGGTGGCCGATGCCCAAGGGCGGGGCGCAGACGGTTGCCAACGCTTTGGGGGCTCACCTGCGATCGCTCGGAGGTGAGGTCGTCACCGGCCATCGCGTGACGGCGATGGCTGAGCTCGCGCCTGCACGGGCCGTCCTGCTCGACGTGTCCCCCCGGCAGCTGAGCGAGCTGGGCGGCGAGGACCTGCCTGCTCGCTATCGGGCCCGGCTCGGCCGCTATCGGTACGGCCCGGGTGCGTTCAAGATGGACTTCGCCCTCGACGGCCCCATCCCGTGGCGGTCACCGGAGTGCCGGAGGGCGGGGACGGTCCACGTCGGGGGCACCATGGCCGAGATCGCGGCCTCGGAGTCGGCCGTGGCTCGGGGAGAGCACCCTCACCGCCCCTTTGTACTCGTAGCCCAGCCGAGTGTCTTCGACTCGACCAGGGCCCCGGACGGGAAGCACGTGGCATGGGCGTACTGCCACGTGCCTAACCGCTCCAGCGTGGACATGTCCGATCGAATCGAAGCGCAGATCGAGCGGTTCGCCCCCGGCTTTCGCGACCTGATACTCGACCGCAGCGTCAAGCGCCCCTCCGACCTGGAGGCCGCCAACGCCAACATGGTGGGCGGCGACATCAACGGCGGGGCTCAGCACCTGGCCCAGCTCGTATTCAGGCCGACCGCCAGGGTCGTCCCATACTCGACTCCACTGCGCCACGTCTACATCTGCTCGGCCTCGTCTCCGCCCGGGGGCGGTGTGCACGGCATGTGCGGGCACCTGGCAGCCCGCACCGCCCTCAGGCGGGTGTTCGACCGGCGGGGCGCCGGGAGTGGGTAGACGCCTCTCTCGGGCTGTGGTCCGCCACGAGCTGTCCGGCCTCATCTGCAGCGCCGGGTTCTCTTCTGGCGACCGCTTCGTGGTGGGCCGCTGGGAGCGCTCACCCGTGGGGCCGATGATCGACCTCATGTGGGCCCGCCCCGACGGCCGGCGGGTGCTACTGGCCGGAACTTGGCAGGCTGCGGAGCTCATCACCGCCGTGTACGGCTTCGACGAGGTGCACGTCGTTCCCCTGGAGGCGGCCTGGGACGGGACCGACCTCGAGCTCACGGCCGGCGAGGTGAGCCTCGGCATACGGGCCGGGCCGGGTTGGCGCCTGCCCCTGGGCCGGCTCCGCCCGCCCTGGTTCACCCGCTGGGTAGAGGGGATGGTGGCGCGGCCACTGCTGGGCGTGCGCACCCATGGGGTCACGGCCAGCGGCATCTTCGAGTGGTACCGGGCCGACGAATACCGCCGTGTGGTCGAGGCCCGGGCCAGCGTCGGAGGAGACGACCTCGGGACCCTGAGGCCCCTCGTGCCCGAGGTCGGCTTCGGCTTCACCGGACCGCCCCGACGGCCGTCGGTGGTACGGGTGCGCCCTCTGCTGGCCGACCCCACCGGCCGCCTGGACCGCGTCCTGGCCCGGCTCTCCGACAGCCCCTGAAGCCTCCGACCACCCGGAGAGCTAGCCGAGGTGGGGCGCTCCCAACCGCACGTCCACCTCGGGCGAGTAGTGCACGAGCGGCTCGCTGTCCGGCTCGGGTAGGCCGGCTGCTCTCAGCAGGGTCTCTTCGAGCTGCTCCACCTCGGCCCGCCACAGCGGCCAGGGCTGGTGCTGGACCGGCACCGTCGCCAGCCGGCCCAGGATCGTGGTGTAGGCCCGCCACCGGCCCGTCAGCCAGTGGTCGAAGTCGGAAAGCTCCTCGGGCCGGAAGGGCCGGTCGGGGCGAACCGTGATGCGGTGACCGGCGGCGGACCCGAGCTGGCGCCGGCTCCGGTAGCGCACCGTCGGCCCCTCGTACACGGACATGTCGGCCCAGCGGTAGGGCACGCCGTAGGCGGTGGATGCGGCCACCACGGTGGGCAGGCTGGACGCGTCGAGCGACAGGAACCACAACCCGTCCTTCCCGTCGGGGCCCCGGACGTAGGTCCGCAAGTTGGTCTCGGGGAAGGTGGAGACACCCGGGACAGGGGGCAGGCACCCGACGCTGAAGTCCACCATCTCGAACGGCGTGAGGCCCACCCACGCCTGCCCCAGATAGGTGTCGAGCTCGAGCCCGTCGGGAAGGAGGGGTAGGACCTCCTGGGGCTCGTAGGACCAGTGAAGGAAGGTCATGGCCCGCCAGCGCTGACAGGCCACCGGTCGCTTGACCTGCTCCTCAGGCTCGCGACCGGACATGCACCCATTATGGGCGCCTGGTCCCCGGTGTCGGGCTTCTCTACGAGTCCCCGAAGATCTCTCGGACGTCGAGCACGGCGCCGTTCTCGAACCCCTTCTGCAAGAGCTCCCACAGCTGGCCCGCCACCTCGTCGGGGTCGCTCAGCTGACCGCTCTCGTACATCTCGATGAACTTCTGGCGCTTGGGGAAGTCCTCCTCCGAGGTGTCCCGGATGTCCTGTTGCATCTCGGTGGCCACCACGCCCGGAGCAACGGCCAGGACGTGCACCCCGCCCCGCTGGGACTGCTCGGCGCCCACGTCGCGCACCCATTGCTCCATGCCCGCCTTGCCGGCTCCGTAGGAGGACCAGCCCGCGCCGACCAGGCTGCTCGCGCCCGAGCTCAGCATGACCAGGTAGCGCTCGGCGTCCACGTCCTTGGCCGCGGCGAGGAAGGCATGCCCCAGCACCTGCCCGGCGGCGCTGTTGAGCAGGACGTTGCGGGTGTAGCCCTCGGTGTCGACCTCACCGGCGAAGCCGATCGGGTTCACGGAGCCGGCCGCGTGGATGAACACCACACGGTCGCCGGAGAAGTCGGATAGCTCCCGCTGGAAGGACTCGGCCACGGTGGTCCACGCCTGCGGCTCCGAGAGGTCGGCCTCGAGGTGCTCTGCGCCGGGGGCGCCCCGCCGGCTGATGTCGATGACCCGAGCAGAGTCCCAGGGCACGTTGTCGATCAGGGCCTTTCCGATCCCGCTCGAGCCCCCGGATATCCATATGAGGTTGTCGCTCATGCGACGAGCCTAGGCACGGCACGCCCGACCGGCACGCGTCGGACTCAGGACGCGCTAACGGCTCGGACCAGGGCGTCGACGGCCGTCCGCGGGCCGGAGTCGGTAGTCACCGTCCTGGTGACCTTCTCGGCCCTCACGACCGACAGCCCGGGGACGCCGGCCATGTCGTCGATCACGTCCTCGGGGGAGAAGAGGACGGCCGGGTCCTGAGGGCCGCCGTAGCCGTGGGCGATGTTGTCCCGGTCGTGGCCGACCACGAGAAGGGTGCCGGCGGGGGCGAGGGCGCGGGCCACCGACTCGTGCACCTTCCGCCGGTCCTCGGGGCGCAGGTGCAGGTAGAGAACGACCACCAGGTCGTAGCCGCACGGCTCCGGCCGGTAGGCGAGCAGATCGGCCAGCACCCACCGGGCCTCGACGCCCCGGGACTCGGCCAGGCGGCGGGCCTTGGCCAGGCCCACGTCCGAGAAGTCGACGGCGGTGACCTCCCATCCCCGCTCGGCCAGCCACACCGCGTTGCGGCCCTCGCCGGTGCCCACGTCGAGGGCCCTGCCCGGCGCCATGTCGCCCACCTCGGCCACGAGAAAGCGGTTGGGCTCCGCCGTCCACAACAGCTCCGAGGCTTGGTACCTCCGGTTCCAGTCGTCGCGGCCCATGACCATCATCGTTGCCCGCCAGGGGTGCCCTGCGCCCACGCCTCGAGGCGGTGCCACATGACGGCACCCCGTGCCACGATTGCCGAGTGCAGGAGGGCACCGAGGCGGGCGCCTCTCACTCGTGCGCCGCCGGGGAGGGACCGCCCGGGCCCGAGCCCGGGCCCTCGGGGAAGAAGGGGTCGCGTCCGCTGCTCCAGCGGGGCACGTCCAGGGCCCGTTCCCGCCGTCCGGCGGTGGGCTACGCCCAGCAGTGCCTCAACCGGTTCCTGGCTCGCCACCAGGCCGGCCAGCACACCTGCGCGGCTGCGTCGCCCGGAGCGCTGCGCTTCGTCGCCAGGGCGGTGTCGACCCTCCGGACCCAGGGACAGCTTCCGCTGGTCGTGGACTGCCGCTTCGGTGCAAGCACCCAACTGGCCACCAAGGCCTTTCAGGCCTGCGCCGGCATCATGCCCAGCGGCAAGATCGGGTCCGTCACCTGGCCCCGGCTGGAGGCCTTCGCGCCCGGGTCGGGGCCGTCGGGCCCGGCGCCCGCCTTCCGTCTTCTGGTCGACGCCCACCGCAACGGATCGCTGGTCCCGGCCCCGCCCCGCTGGGAGTGGGGCCGCGGGGGGACGGGGGCCGTCGTGCTCGTGAACAACGACGACGACGGCGTCAACGGGAGGGCCGACAACCGGGACGCCAGGGTGGACGCCGGCGACGACGTCGACGAGGTGGTGACCCTCGCCCTCGACCCGGTCACGCCGGGGCCCCCACCGAGCGGTACCCAGGTCGAGCTGGAGGTCAGCGACAGGGACGCGGTCCGCATCTTCGACCGGAGGGGCGGAGGGGGTTCGGAGATCGTGGGTCCCTCCACCGCGGACACCCACCGGTTTGCTTCCCCACCGACGTCGCGCCTCGAGCTGGGGATGGAGGCGGTGCGCTACGCCGGCTCGGGCTTCGACGGCGAGGTCACCATCACCTTGCGGACCACCAGCCCGGCCGGCGTGGTCGACTCCACGTCCACGACCGTCCGGGTCGCCCCCTGGGTGATCCCGAACCACCTCGATCGCGCCGAGAGGGTCTTCGTCGTCGACGCCGGCTCGTTCAACTTGCGGTTCCGCCGCGACCTCAGCGCCGCGGTGTCTGCCGCTGGCTGCACCCTCTCCCAGTTCAGCTCCGGCGACATCTGGATGCAGGACTGCATGGAGCTCGGGTGGTCGAGCCTGCCGTCCAAGACGCTGCGGACGGTGCTCCGCGCTCCCCGCGACCGGCCCCTGCGGGCGTTCCCGCCCAGCCTGCTCGACGCCGACCTCGGCGTGGCCCTGGAGGGCTCCTTGTCCCCCTTCACCACCTTCGACTCGACGGGCAACCTGGAGGCCACCCCTCCGGTCACCTCGACGGCCGGGAAGCGATACCCGTTCGGCCGGGTCTACTTCGGCCCCGGGCTGCCGGCAGAGCCCTTCGACGCCGAAGTCGGCGCCTTCCTCAGGGCCCAGGCGGTCCAGGAGCCGATAGCGGTGGACACGGCCTGGCTCACCGTCGGCCACGTCGACGAGGTGATCTCCTTCGTACCTTCAACGAGGGGCAAGGGCTTCGTCATGCTGTTGGCCAGCCCCGAGCGGGCCTACGAGATCCTCGACTCACTCACCGCTACCCATCCCGGGGCGAAGATGCTCGTGGGCCGCTCGTTCCCGGTCAGCCGGCCCCCGGGTCGGGCGTCGGTGGAGACCACGGTCTCCGCTTTCCTCTCCGCCCGCGACGACTTCCACCCCGAGCTTCGAGCCGCCGTCGCGGCCGGACTGGTGGCCCACACGCCGGGCCCCCTCCGACACTTCAACCGCCGGGCCCAGGGCCGGATCGACGGCATCCGCCGGCAGATGAAGACGGAGCTCGGGCTCGACGAGATCGACGTGGTCGACGTCCCCTCGCTTTTCGTGCCCAGCCCCTTCGCACCCGACCTGGCCGACGCCGTCACGGCCGGCATGGTGAACATGCTCGTGCTCAACGGCCACGCCGTCGTGCCCAAGCCGTTCGGGCCCGTGGTGGGCGGCGTGGACCGCTTCGAGGAGGACGTGAGGGACAACCTCACCGCCCTCGGCGTCACCGTTCACCTCATCGACTGCTGGGACGAGTACCACGTGAACCTGGGTGAGGTGCACTGCGCCACCAACACCTTGCGGACACCGCCCGCCGCCACGAAGTGGTGGGAGTTCCAGCCCTAGGAGGAGCAAAGAGAGGCGAGTTGAGCGAACCCTCCGACATCGAGACGCTCTTCCAGCGGGCGCTGGTCAGCGAGGACGAGGCCTACCTGAACGCAGAGGCGCGCCTCATGGAGTCGGCCCGGGAGGCGCCGGGCTCCCTGGGTCGGCTGGCGCCGGACGACCCCGTCGGCCGGCTGCTGGCCCGAGTCCTCGAGTCGGCCGAGGACCAGGCCGCGGACGTCGAGCAGGCGTCGCGCTACCTGGACGAGGCCGAGCGATGGTTCGCCCGCAGCATCGTGGGCGTCCCGAGGGTGGACGCCGTCGTGGAGAACCTGACCCGGCAGCACGGCGGGCGCCTGGCCGAGGTCCTGGCCCTGCGGCTGGTCAGGGTCCCAGGTGCCCCCGAGTGGCGGGCCCGCACCGCCCTCGCCTACATCGAGCGCCATCCCACCCCCACCGTCACCGAGGCGGTCCTGCGCTTCGCCACCACCACCCAGGTTCCCCAGCAC
>JALYHE010000097.1 GCA_030776705.1 Actinomycetota bacterium
CCCATGCCCACGCTGTACTGGCTGGTGGGCGCCGAGCAGCGCAAGCTCGTGGCCCGTCTCGAGGCGGAGGGCGGGGTTCGAGCCGCCGAGGCTGCCGTCGACCCGGAGGAGCTGGCCGCCGCCCACGTCCGCTATGCCGCCGAGCGGGACGCCGAGCTGCCGCCCGGCCACGTGGGGCCCAGGCCGGCCGGAGGGGTGGGCGGGACCCGTCAGGGGGTGAAGTGCCTCCACGCCCACTACGCCTGGTTCCTCGCCGGCGGGAACGACCCGGTGGGGCGGTGGGTCGGCGAGCAGCTCCAGGTGCGGCCTTGAGGGTGGCCGCCGTGGACTGCGGCACCAACTCGACCCGCCTACTGGTGAGCGAGGACGGCGCCCAGCCCGGGCTCGAGCGCCTCATGCGCATCACCCGGCTGGGGCAGGGGGTCGACGCCACCCGGCGGCTCGACCCCGCGGCCGTCAAGCGAACCGTCGATGTGCTCCGGGAGTACCGGGAGGTGATGGACCGCCACGGCGTGGAGCAGGTGCGGGCCACCGCCACCTCCGCGGCCCGGGACGCCGAGAATCGGGAGGAGTTCTTCGACGCCGCCGAGGACGTCATCGGCGTACGCCCCGAGCTTCTCGGAGGAGAGGAGGAGGGGAGGCTGTCCTTCCTCGGAGCCACGGCGTCGCTGGAACCGGCCGACGGCCCCTTCCTGGTGGTCGACATCGGAGGCGGCTCCACCGAGTTCGTGGTGGGCACCGAGGAGCCGGAGGCCGTCTTGTCGGTGGACATTGGCTGCGTGCGGGCCACCGAGAAGTTCCTCCACGCCGACCCTCCCCTCCCGGAGGAGCTCTCCCAGGCCATCTCCGTAATGCACGCCCACCTCGACGACGTGGAGCGCGAGGCGCCGCTGACCAAGGAGGCCCGGCGCCTGGTCGGGCTGGCCGGCACGGTCACCACCATGGCCGCCGTGGAGATGGGCCTGCCCCGCTACGACCCCGACCGGATCCACCACTTCCTGCTCACCCGGGCCGCGGCCGAGGACGTGTTCCGCACGCTAGCCACCGAGGCCAGAGCCGACCGGGTCCACAACCCCGGTCTGGAGGAGGCTAGGGCCGACGTGATCGTGGGAGGGGCCGCCATCCTCGTAACCGTGATGCGCCACTTCGACTTCGACGAGTGCCTGGTCTCCGAGGCGGACATCCTGGACGGCCTGGTCCTGACACAGCTGTCACACGGCGGATAGGGCCGGGCGCTCAGCTCGGGCGCTGTAGTTATTGTGCGAGCCATGCGGACGTCTGTGCCCACCGAGCTGGTGGGCCGCCGGGTGCTGCTCCGGCCCCTGAAGGCCGACGACTTCGAGCAATGGCGTGAGGTCCGGCGACGAGGCGGGGAGTGGCTCACCAAGTGGGAGCCCCGGCCCGCAGTTGGAATGCCCGACGTGGTCGAGGACCCGAGGGCCTTCGCCGCCCGCTGCGGCGCTCGGGACCGGGAGCGCCAGATGGGCACCGGCTACGGCTTCGGAGTGTTCGTGGAAGGCCGCTTCGCCGGCGAGGTCAACCTCAACAACGTCCAGCGGGGCGCCTTCCAGAACGCCTACGTGGGCTACTGGATCGACCGGGCCCTGGCCGGGCACGGCTACACCCCGGAGGCGGTGGTGGTGGTCTTCCGGTTCGGCTTCGAGGACGCCGGGCTGCACCGGATGCAGGTCGCCGTCGTACCCCGGAACCGGTCGAGCCGGCGGGTGGCGGAGAAGCTCCGCCTCCGTGACGAGGGGACCGCCCTGCGGTACTTGGAGATCGACGGCCGCTGGGAGGACCACATCCGCTACGCCATCACGGCCGAGGAGTGGGCCGAGCGCCGCCGCGCCTACCTCGAGGAGTGGATCGAGTAGTCGTGGTGCTCGCTTCGAGTGGAGCCGGCATTACCGCACTTCCCCGGGGCTCGTCCTAGCCCATTACTTCGCTGTTGTGGTGAGCCCACGAGTGCCCCGTGCGGACCAGCCACCCGACAACGGCGGTTCCGTAGAGGTGACCGACGATTTGGTTCTCGTGACCAGGACGAGGCGATCCCAGGGCGGCTGATCCGGCGGTAGGTGACGGGCGGGAACGCGCAGTCGAGCACCGGCGACACTCCGAGGGTGTTCAGCGTGGCGCAGACGGCGCAGCTACTCGCCCTGCACCACCGCCGCGATCTCGTCAGCAATCTCGTCGATCGTGCTGTCGGCGGTGCGAAGGGCGACCTTGTCGGCCAGGGAGGGGCTCTGGTTGATCACGTCATCCTTCGACACGCCGTGCCACAGGGGCAGGAGAACTTGCCTCCCAGACACCGCCATCGTGACGAGGCCGTCAGCTCATACTGCGGCCAGCTCTTGGAGAAGAAGGGTACAGAAAGCACAACGATCCCGAAGCGGCTTCTGGAGATACCGGCGTCAATCTTCCGGCGGAGACTGTCGCCAATGCGAAGTTCAAGCTCGTCATACCAGACTACGAGCCCGCGGTTGCTCAAGGCTTGAGCAAGCGGCCGGACGATGGCGTCCTTGTCCTCGCTCGCGTGAGAGATGAATACATCGAACTCGCGGTTATCACCGCCCGTTTCCTGCACGAGGGCATGGGCGATCTCGGCGAGTTCCGGACGAGCCTCCCGAATCGGGGTAGCGGCCTGAGAGACTCTGCCGGGATCTTCCGCACACTTGCGCGGCTGGTGCCACGGAGACCCTGCATGTCCACGGCCACATGCCAGTGACCCGTCCGAGGCACCGCAAGCCGCACGGGCGACTGCTTGGCCAGCCCGCCGAAGTAGCGGTGCTGCTGGCCCCGCCGGTACTTGTTGAAGTTGCTGCTGTCGAGGAGTCGCACGTTCGCTGCGCGCGTCAGGGTCACCTCGACGAGGTCCCCGCGGTGGCACTGTCCGAGATCGGTGTGTACGTAGTCGCCAGCCATGGAACAAGGCTACGAGCACGGTGTGACATCAAGGTGCGGACGAGGCGGGCCGGAGGCTAAGCCAACCCGCCTCGATCGGAGGCACGTCAGCGTGCCGCCCGGCCGGCGTTCGGTGGCACTCCTGGCTACGTGCGCTAACGGCACCTCGGATCGGGCAGCTCCACCATCCTCAGGCCGAGTGAGCGGCGCCGACTGCTATCGGCCGCTGCGCTCGCGGTGCTTGCACCCTGGCCAGCAGCAGGGCCGACGCTGGCCTTCCTCCAGCTCCTCCTGGGTCCGACGAATGCGGCGTTCTCGGGTCGTCACCTGCTTGGCTTCCTCGACCCAGCAGATGAACTCGTTGCGGGCCAGGGGTGTGATGTCCTTCCAGGCATCGAGCGCTGTCGGGTTAGCGATCAGCGCCTTGTGTAGGTCTCCTGGAAGCTTGTGCACCACCCCACCGGGCACTCGTGGGCCGCTCACAGGGCGACGATAACGAGTCAGGCAAGCCGTATCACCGCGGCCCACATTGCCGGATGTGACGC
>JALYHE010000098.1 GCA_030776705.1 Actinomycetota bacterium
GGGGGGGGGGGGGGGCGAGGTCACCTCGCCCGGGGAGGGCGGCCGGCGCCTGGCCCGAGCCGTGGCTGCCGCGCCCCCCGAGGGGCCACTGCCCCCGGGGGCGGTGGTGGTGCGGGTGGACCGATGAGCGTCCTCGACCACCTCAAGCGTGTGAACGCCAGGGGGACGCCCGAGGACTCGGTACCGCTGCGCGTCGCCGTGCTGGTGTCGGTGATGGCCGCCTCCCTGGCCGTGCTGGGCGAGGGGCTCTCGGGCACGGGCCTGCGCCTGGCCGTGGTGGCCGGGATACCCGGGGCGTTCTGGTTCTCGCACCGGGCCCGCTACCGGGAGGGGTTCTGGCTCAAGGTGGCCCTCGCCGCCGGCGTGGTCGTGGCCTTCGCATTCTTCCTGGCCTCGCTGGCCGGCGCCGCCACCGCCGGCCTGGCCTCGGCCCAGCTGCCCCTCGCCGAGCTGTTCCTCTGGGTCCAGCTCCTCCACTCCTTCGACGTCCCGGCCCGGCGGGACCTTCTCTTCTCCCTGATGTCGAGCCTGGTCCTCATGGCGGTGGCGGGGGTGCTCTCCGTCTCCATGGACCTGGTGGCCTACCTCCTCGTGTGGGCCCTGGCGGCCGGCACGAGCCTGGTCCTGGCCTACAGGAGCGAGCTGACCGAGACACCCGCCCTCGGCTCACCGGGGACGCCCGGCCTGGCGTCGCCACGTCGCTCCGGTGGATCCCTGTTGCGGCCCGTGGTCGGCGTGGCCGCCGCCGTCACGGTGGTGGCGGCGGGGCTGTTCTCCGTCCTCCCCCCGGCCGGCCAGTCCCGCGCCGTCACCTTCCCCCACCAGCTGGCCGGCGCCCTGCCCGTCCCCCGGGCCGGCGGGCTCTCCAACCCCACACTGGGGCCGGAGGACCCGGCTGGAGGGGGCAACGAGCCGGGAAAGTCCGGGACCCGGTCCTCGTTCGGCTACTTCGGCTTCAGCGAGTCGCTCGACACAGCGGTGCGGGGGAGGCCCGACGAGACGTTGGTGATGCGGGTCCGCTCCACCGAGCCCGACTTCTGGCGGGGCCAGACCTTCGACGTTTGGGACGGCCGGCGGTGGTCCATCTCGGACGCCACGCCGGTGACGCTCACGGGTGACCCGCCCCTCGACGTCCCCGCCGCGCCCGACGAGCAGGGCACGGCGGCGGGGCCGGAGCTGGTCCAGACCTTCCACCTGGAGCGGCCCGGGCCCAATCTGGTGTTCGCGGCCCGCCCGGTGTCGACCCTGTACTTCCCCGACCGCCGGGTCTTCCAGCTGCCCGACGGGACGCTGCGGGCCGGCGTCTCCCTGCAGGACGACACCGTGTACACCGTGGTCAGCCGGCGTCCGGCGGTGACCGAGGCCTCCCTGCGGGCCAGCGACCCGAGCCCGGCAGCGGTCCCCGCCCCCGTCGCCCGGCGTTACACCGACGCCCGGGCCGTACCCGCCCGGGTGGCGGAGCTGGCCCGGCAGGTGACGGCGGGGGCGGACACCACCTACGACAAGGTGAGAGCCATCGAGCGGTGGCTGGCGGCGAACACCCGATACTCCCTCGACGTCCCCCCACTGCCGGACGGCGCCGACGCCGTGGAGCAGTTCCTCTTCGTCGACCGGGTCGGGTTCTGCGAGCAGATCGGGTCGAGCCTGGTGGTGATGCTGCGCTCCCTGGGCATACCGGCCCGCCTGGCCGTCGGCTACACGCCCGGGGAGCGCAACCCGTTCACCGGCCTGTACGAGGTCCGGGCCAGCGACGCCCATTCCTGGGCCGAGGTGTGGTTCCCGGGCACCGGCTGGCAGGCCTTCGACCCCACCGCCTCGGTGCCGCTCTCGGGGGAGGAGGCCACGTCGAGGGCCAGCGCCGGTCTCGTCTCTTACCTGGCCCGCCGGATCCCCAGCCTGCCCGGATGGGCGGTGTCGGCGGCCGTGGCCGCCGGGGCGGTGGCGACCGCATTGGTGGCCCTCGGGGCCGCCCGCTCCCGCTGGCGTGGGCGCCGGGCCCGGCGACGGTCCTGGGCCGACGCCTCCCTGGCCCGACTGGAGGCGTTGGGCGAGGAATGGGGCCGCCGGCGCGGCCCCGGCGAGACGGCGCGCGAGTACGCCGCGGCATTGCGCCGGGGCGGGGCCGACCCCCGCTTGGAGGAGGTCGCCGAGGTGGTGACGCGCGACGCCTTCTCGGGTGCGCCGGCCAGTGACGCCGAGCGCCAGACGGTGGAGCGGGTGCTCGAGGAGGCCGCTACCGGGCGCCGGTGACGGCCTCCTGGCGCGAACGCATCAGCAGGTGATCCTCCGCCTGCATCTGTCGGACCCCTTCCGCATCGACGACAAAAGGTGCAAGCAAGATCGACGGGAGGGTTCCAGATGGGCCTCGAGAAGCGCAAGAACAAGCGGCGGCGCATGGCCGTCATGGCCCTGGTGGGCATCTCGCTCACAGGGGTCACCTACGCCGTCACGGCCGCCAACACGGTGCCCGCTTCCAGCGCCGGCGACGGGTCGGGCGTGATCAGCGGCTACACGGTGAGCGGCGTCGACTACAGCCTCAACGCCGCCAACCCGCAGAGCATCGACTCGGTGAGCTTCGTGCTGAGCAGCGCCCCGGCCGCCGGGGCCACGGTGAAGGTCAAGCTCGTGTCCTCGGGGACCAGCTGGTACAGCTGCACCATGTCGGGGACGCCGGCCGTCAACGCCTCGTGCGCCACGACGGGCGCCACCGTGGCGGAGGCGGACCAGCTCACCGTCGTGGTGGCTGACTGACACAGCGGGGCAGCGGAGGCAGCATGGCCGAGGGCGGCTGGGTCAGGAGAGGGTGCGCCTTCTTCCTGGTGTGCTCGGCCTTGGCGGTGCTCGCGCCGGCCTGGCTGGGGGGCAGGGCCTCCTACGCCGTGGTCCAGGGCTCGAGCATGGAGCCCGAGGTGGGCCGGGGCGACCTCGCCGTGTTACGGGAGCGCGGGTCGTACCGGCCGGGCCAGGTGGTGGGCTACAAGAGCCGCCAGCTCGGCCGGGTGGTCCTGCACCGCATCGTGGGCGAGGAGGGAGGCCGGTTCCTTCTCAAGGGCGACAGCAACCACTGGCTCGACTCGGAAAGGCCCGCTGCGGACGACGTGGTGGGGGAGCTGTGGCTGCGGGCCCCTGGCGTCGGCGGGGCGATGGCGTGGGCCCGCCGGCCGGTGGCAGCCGCCTTGCTCGTAGGTGTGGGCCTGATGGCCGTGGCCGGCTCGGAGGGGCGCAGGCGCAGCAACGGAAGGGGAACGCTGATGAGGACATCACCATGGATCAGGACGAGGCGGCTCCCGACGTCGCTGAAGGGAGTCCTGGAGACGCCGGGCAGGCGGCTCGGGTCGACGTTTGCCCAGGGCTCGGCCCGACCGGCGCTCCTGGTCGGGGCAGCCGTGCTCACGACCGGCTCCCTGCTCCTCGGGCTGGCCGCCTTCACCAGGCCGGCGACGGTGAGCTCGCAGGGGAGGGCGGCCTACCACCAGCAAGGGAACTTCGCCTACGCCGCGCCCGTACCCGCCGGGCCGGTGTACCAGAAGGACCACCTGAGCACGGGAGATCCCGTCTTCCTGCGGCTCGTGAGCCGGGTGCCCGTGGCCTTCTCCTACGAGCTGCGCTCCGAGGCGCCCCACGCCGCGTCCGGCAGCGGGCGGCTCGTGGCCGAGGTCGGTGACCCCGGGTCCGGCGGCTGGAGGCGCACCCACGACCTGGGCGGTCCGGTGCCGTTCACAGGTGACCGCCTGAGCCTGGCCGGCGAGCTGGACCTGGCCGGCCTGCGGTCCATGATCAAGGCCGCGGAGGCGGCCACGGGTGTCAGCAGGGACCAGTACGTGGTCACCGTAAGGGCGGAGGTGGAGGTCGCCGGCGAGATGGCGGCCCAGCCCTTCCGGGAAGCTTTCTCGTCGACCATGGCCTTCAGGCTCGACTCGCTCGTGCTCCGGCCCGAAGCAGGCGAGCTCAGCACCGACCCCGGCACCGGGGCCCCCGTGCGGACGACGACCACTCAGGGCTCGGTGCAGGTTCCCGGTCGGGAGGCCAGCTCCGTGTCACTCTTCGGTCTGGCCCTGCCCACGCCCTTGACCCGGGGCGTCGCCGTCGTAGGGGCGGTGCTGGGCCTGCTCGTGTTGGTGGCGGCGGCCAGGATGGCAAGAGGCTCTGGTGCCGCCGACGAAGTGGCCGCCATCGAGGCTGCCTACGGCACCCACCTGGTGCCCGTGGCCACCCTGCCCGAGGGCTTCGCCCAGGCGGCGAGGGTCCCGAGCATCGACGTCCTGGCCCGCCTGGCCGACCGGGAGGAGGGCCTGATCCTCCACGCTGCCTCCGGGGACGTCCACCGCTACCTGGTGGACCGGGGCGGACGCCTGTTCCTGTACGAGGCCCGGGCCGACCGTGACGAGCCGGGCGAGGAGCACTACGACTTGGACGCAGGTTCGCTCGAGGGAGGGGCGCCGGCGGCCCTGGTGCCGGCCTCGAACGGCGGCAACCGGCCAGGGCCCTGATGCGGCGGGTCGGCGTCGTGCTGGTCGCGCTGGCGGTGATGAACCTCGTTACGGCCGTGAGCGCGGCCAACGTGGTGCCCGGCAGCAGGGCCGGCCAGGAGACCGAGGTGATCGGCGCCGAAGCGCTGAAGCCGGACGACTGCGCCTCGTTGACGCTGTCGGCGGTGGTGGCTGGCGGACCGGGGACGGTGGCGCCCGAGCTCGTGCTGGGCACCGGGGCGAGCGACGCCCTGGTGGGCGGCGGCGGCGACGACTGCATAGTGGGCGGCGCCGGGAACGACGGCATCGACGGCGGCGCCGGCACCGATGTCTGCGTCGGCGGCACCGGCACGGACACCTACGCCGGCTGCGAGAACGTCGTGGACAGCGACCCGCTGTGTCCGGCTCCGGGTACGCAGGTGGTCCTCTCCGACGCCGATGCATACGTGCTGGAGACGACCCCGAAGAAGTCCTTCGGCACCGGCACCGCCCTCGACGTCAGGTCCGACGACAAGGCCAAGAGGGCACGGGCGTTGGTCGGGTTCCCCCTGCCGGTCGTGCCGGCCGGTTGCGCCGTGGTCGACGCCAGGCTGCGCCTCAATGCCACGTCGGCAGAGGGCGGCAGGACGCTGGAGGCGGCGCGGTCCGCCGCTCCCTGGAGCGAGACCGGCGTCACGTGGGACACCCAGCCCGCGACCGCGGGTCCCGGGGCGACGGCGGTGGTGGCGGTGGGATGGAACGAGTGGACGGTCACGGCTCAGGTGCAGGCTCTCTACGCCGGGGGCGACCACGGCTTCGTGCTGAGGGACGCGGCGGAGAGGTCTGGCGTCGCCCTCCAGACCTTCTCCAGCCGAGAGGGTTCCAACCCCCCTCAGCTCGCCGTCACCTTCGGGTAGGTCGCCGGGCGCGGGTGGCCCCTCAAGTGACGCGGAGAAGGTGCCGATGCCAAGCGAGGGAGAGGGGAACGCATGGGGGAGAGCCAGCTGTGACGGCCGCGCTGGCGGCGCCGGCCGAGGCCGCCGAGCAGGGCACGGAGATCAACGTCCTCGTCGTGGATGACCACGTGATGTTCGCCCAGTGCCTGGGATGGCTGCTCGACTCCCAGGAGGACATCACCGTGGTGGGCTGGGCGAACACGGCGGCCGAGGGAGTGTCGGCGGCCCGGCGGTTGGCGCCCGACGTCGTATTGATGGACTACGACCTCCCCGACGGCCAGGGGACCGACGCCACCACCGACATCGTCGCCCACCGACCCGGGGCCCGGGTGCTGATGCTGACGGGCTTCAGCGAGGAAGCCGTGGCCCGGCGAGCCATCCGAGCCGGCTGCTGTGGCTACGTCACCAAGGGCAAGGCCGTCGAGGAAGTGGTGGAAGCGGTTCGGGTGGCCCACGCCGGGGAGGCGGTCCTCTCCTCGTCGGTGCTGGCCCGGCTCCTGCCCGGCACGGACCGCAACACTGGGCCCGGGGCCGCTCTCACCGCCCGGGAGCTGGACGTGCTCGGCCTCCTCGGCAAGGGACTGCCCAACCAGGAGATCGCCGACCGTCTGGGGCTGCGCCTGAACACGGTCCGCAACCACGTCCAGCGCATCCTGTTGAAGCTGGGGACCCATTCCAGGCTGGAGGCGGTGTCCACGGCGGTGCGCGAAGGCCTCATCAGCTACCGCTAGTCACGAGGAGGTGGGTGCCCGAGCACTGGTGCCCGAGGTGGGACTCGAACCCACACGCCCTCTCGGGCAGAGGATTTTGAGTCCTCCGAGTCTGCCTGATTCCTCCACTCGGGCAACCTCCAAAGGCTAGCGGGACCCCCGACGACCACAGCTGCGGGCCCGCCGCTACCGTCTGGGCCCATGGAGTCGGACCCTTGGCTGCGGGCCCTGTTCCTCAACTGCACGCTCAAGAGGTCGCCGGCCGTCTCCAACACCGAGGCCCTCATCCGCAACGTGGTGGCCTGGTTCGACACCATGGACGTCGACAGCGAGATCGTCCGGGTCGTCGACTACCGCGTCGCTTTCGGGGTGAGCTCCGACGAGGGCGACGGTGACGAGTGGCCGCTCATCCTCGACAAGGTCAAGTCCGCCGACATCTTGGTGGTGGGAACGCCCATCTGGTTCGGCGTGCGCAGCAGCGTCGCCCAGCTCGTCATCGAGCGGCTGGACGGCACGTACACGGAGACCAACGAGGTGGGCCAGTACCCCCTCTACAACAAGGTGGCGGGCGTAGTCGTCACCGGCAACGAGGACGGTGCTCACGCCGCGGCGGAGACGACGCTGTTCAACCTCACCCACCTCGGGTGCACGGTGCCGCCGAACGCCGACACTTACTGGGTGGGTGACGCCGGGCCCGGGCCGTCCTACCTCGAGGCCGGCGGCGACGACCACCGCTACACGCGACGCACCACCCGCTGGATGGCCCACAACCTGGTGCACATGGCGCGCATCCTGAAGGCCAGCCCCATCCCCGCCGAGGGCAACACCTTCGCCGAGGAGACAGAGCACGGGCCGCTTCACATCGGGTAGCGACAAGCGTCAGCGCCTGGCCAGGCGCAACAGGAAGGGGTTGGTCCGGCGCTCGTCCCCCACCGTGGTGGTGGGGCCGTGCCCGGGGAGCACCCGCACGTGGTCGGGCAGCGGCAGCACCTTATCGGCCATCGAGGCCATGAGGTCGGAGAAGGACCCTCCGGGCAGGTCCGTGCGCCCGATCGAGCCCTTGAACAGGTGGTCCCCGCTGAACAGGAGGGGCGCCTCCCCTTCGGCGTCGAGCAGGAAGCAGGTGGAGCCCCTCGTGTGGCCGGGGGTATGGACGGCGGTGAGCGTCACACCGGCCCAGGACAGCCGCTGGCCGTCGTCGAGGCCACGCACGAGCTCGGGGGGGCGGACGTCGAGGCCCTGGGCCTCGAGCGCCTGGCCCAGGGCGCCGCTGGTTCCCACCGGGTCGAGGAGCATGTGCCGGTCCCCCTCGTGGAGGTGCACGGGTAGTACCTCGTGGTCCTGGGCCCGGACCACCGGGCCGATGCCGCCCACGTGGTCGACGTGGCCGTGGGTGGTCAGCAGCGCCACCAGGCGCAGGCCGTGACGGGCCAGCCCGTCGAGGATGGCCGCCGGGTCGGGCGGGGCGTCGACGAGCAGGCACTCGCCTCCCGGGCCCGAGGGCGCCACGATCCAGGCATTTGTGCTCGCCAGCCACAGAGGCAGCCTCTCGAGGAGCACGCCGGCACCGTACCGTGCCCTGCTCAGCGGTCCGGGCCCCGGCCCCGGTGGCGGGCGATGAAGGCCTCCAGCCCTTCCAGGTCGACGGAACGGCACTCGAGCCGGTGGCGCCAGGCCGTGGCGACGACCGGCGCGGGCAGTTGCGGATGGGGCGCAACCACCACGCCGCCGCCGGCCAGACGCTCGACCCGGTGGCGGTCGCGGTCGGGAAGTCCCCGGTGCTGCACCAGCACGCCCCCCTCCTCGAGGACCGCCACCTGCACGGGCCTGGGAAGGGGCTGGCTCTGGA
>JALYHE010000099.1 GCA_030776705.1 Actinomycetota bacterium
CCTCCAGGGCGACGACGACCGCCTCGGGTTGCTCACCGTCACCCACGTCGAGGTCGAGGCCGACCTCCGCCGGGCCACGGTGCTCCTCAGCTCCCTCGACGAGGACGCCGAGGCTGCCCTCCAGGAGCACCGGCCCCGCCTCCAGGCCGCCCTCGGCCGCCAGCTGCGGCTGCGCCGCACTCCTCAGCTGTCGTTCGGCGCCGACCCCGCCGTGGAGAGCGGCAGGCAGGTGGAGGAGATCCTGCGAGGCCTGGCCCGGCCGGGTGGTGGCAGTGACGCTCCAGGCTGAGCTCGAGCGGGCGGCCGCTGCCATCGACGGCGCCGCTTCGCTGAGCCTGGCCTGCCATCAGAACCCCGACGGCGACGCCCTCGGGTCCCTGCTGGCCGTCCACCACCTGTGCCAGGTCCGTGGGAAGCCGTCGGTGGCCTCCTGGCCCGAGCCTTTCTCCGTGGCCCCCCACTACCGGTTCCTCCCCGACCTCGAGCTCACCACCCACCCGGACCGGTTCCCCGGCCAGCCGGAGGTGATGGCCACCTTCGATTGCGCCTCGCTGGGCCGCCTGGGCGAGCTGGAGCCCGCGGCCCGGTCCGCAGGCCAGCTGATCGTCGTCGACCATCACGCCACCAACGACCGGTCCGGCTCGATCAACGTGGTCGACCCGGACGCCGCCGCCACCGCAGTGCTCGTGCGCCGGCTGGTGGCGGAGCTGGGCTGGGCGCTCGACCGGGAGGCGGCGATGTGCCTCTACACCGGCCTCCTCACCGACACGGGCAGGTTCCAGTACGCCAACACCACGCCCGAGGTCTTCGGCCTGGCCCGGGAGCTGGCCTCGTTCGACCTGCCCGTGGCGGCCATGACCCGCCAGCTCTTCGAGGAGCACCGCTTCGCGTACCTGCGGCTGGTCGGCGAGTGCCTGAGCCGGGCCGAGCTCGACCCCGAACTGGGCTTCGTGGCCGCCTGGGTCACCGCCGACGACCTGGCCAGCTACGGGGTGGAGGTGGAGGAGACGGAGAGCCTGGTCGACCTGGTGCGTCGCACCGCCGAGGCCGACGTCTCCTGCGTGCTCAAGGAGACGCCCGAGGGCATCAAGGCGTCCCTGCGGTCCATCGCCGACACCGACGTGGCCGCCGTGGCCGGCCACTTCGGGGGTGGAGGGCACCGCCGGGCCGCCGGCTTCACCGCCCAGGGGTCCATCCAGGACGTCCTGGCCGCGGTCAAGGCCGCGCTGCCGCACGGGTCCTCCCCGCCGCCGGGGTGACGAGCGGCCTCGTCGTCGTCGACAAGGCGGCGGGCTGGACCTCTCACGACGTGGTGGCCAGGTGCCGGCGGGTCTTCGGCCAGCGGCGGGTGGGGCACTCGGGCACGCTCGACCCCGACGCCACCGGGGTCCTCCTGGTCGGGCTCGGGCGGGCGACGCGGCTGCTGCGCTTCCTGACCGACCTTCCCAAGTCCTACGTGGGCGAGGTCGTCCTCGGCGTGGCCACCTCGACCCTCGACGCAGGGGGCGAGGTGACGGGACGGTGGGACATGTCGGGAATCTCCCTCGACGAAGTGCGGGCCGCGGCGGCGAGGTTCGTCGGGCCCATCGAGCAGGTGCCGCCCATGGTGTCGGCGGTAAAGGTCAGGGGCAGACGCCTGCACGAGCTGGCCCGGGCCGGAGTGGACGTCCACCGCCAGCCCCGCACGGTGGTGGTGCACCGCCTCGAGGTCGGCCCCTCCCCGGAGCCCGGCGTGGTGAGCATGGGGGTGGAGTGCTCCTCGGGCACGTACGTGCGCTCGCTGGCGGCCGACCTGGGCGCGGCCCTGGGAGGCGGCGCCCACCTGAGGCGGCTGCGCCGGACCGCCATCGGCTCGTTCGGGCTCGGCGAGGCCCATCCCGTCGAGGACCTGTCCTTCGACCTCGTCCTCACGCCGGCCGAGGCCATGCGCGACTACCCGGCGGTCACGGCGGGGCCCGAGGTGGCCGCCGCCGTGTCGCACGGGTCGGCGCTCTCCCTGGACCGGCTCGGGGTGGGTGGCGAGGGACCCTGGGCGGTGCGGGACGAGAGCGGCCGGCTCCTGGCCGTGTACGAGCGGGCGGGTGGTGAACGGGCCAGGCCCGCCGTCGTGCTGGCCCCCGCCTGACGTCCATGTCGCGAAGACCTGCCCCCTGGGGGTAGGTCTTCGCGACATGAAGCGGGGTGGGCGGTCGTGAGTAGCCTCCAACCGATGGAGGTGATCACCGACCTCGGCCGTTGCGCCGGCGGAGAGGCCACGGTGGTCAGCATCGGCGCCTACGACGGCGTCCACCTCGGCCACCGCGCCATCCTGGGCCGGGTCCGCGAGCTGGCCCGGGAGATGGGCTGCGCCTCGGCCGTCGTCACCTTCGACCGCCACCCGGCCACCGTCGTGCGCCCGGGGTCGGCGCCAAAGCTGCTCACCGACCTCGAGCAGAAGCTGGAGCTGCTGGCTTCCACGGGCGTGGATCGATGCGTGGTGGTCCCCTTCGACGAGACCCGGTCGCAGCAGTCCGCCGAGGAGTTCGTGGACGAGGTCCTGGTGGGGTGCCTGCGGGCCCGGATGGTCGTGGTGGGCCACGACTTCCACTTCGGCCACCGCCGGGGCGGGGACGTGGCCCTGCTCCGGCGCAAGGGCGCGGAGCAGGGATTCGAGGTGCGCGACCTGAGGCTGGTGGGCGCCGAGGCCGGTGGGGCGCCCATCTCGAGCACACGGGTGCGTGCGCTGCTGGGCGCGGGCGAGGTGGAGGCCGCGGCCGCCCTGCTGGGCAGGCCCCACGAGGTGAGGGGCACGGTGGAGCGCGGGGACGAACGGGGCCACCGGCTCGGGTACCCCACGGCCAACGTGGCCGTGCCCGCCGCCATCCTGCTGCCCGCCGACGGGATCTACGCCGGCTGGTACGAGCGCCCCGGCGGGCAGGTGCACGCCACCGCCATCTCGCTGGGCCGCCGGCCCACCTTCTACCCCGAGGCCGGGCACCCCGTGCTGGAGGCCCACCTCCTCGACTTCGACGGTGAGCTCTACGGCGAGCCGGCCCGGGTGCGCTTCGTCACCCGGCTGCGGGGAGAGGAGCGCTTCGACTCGGGCGACGAGCTGGTGGCCCAGATGGCCCGTGACGTGGAGGCCGCCCGGCTGGCGTTGAGGTGAGGATCGGGCCCAGAGCCCTCGGTCCGTCGAGCACCGGTGGTAGTCTCAATGGACGCGCCCAGGCGACCGCCGGAGGCGCGTCCCGGCGAAATTCGAGATCCGCCTCTGCATGCCCGACAAGACCGAGACGATCGAACGGCACCGCCAGCACCCCACCGACACGGGCTCGCCCGAGGTGCAGATCGCGCTCCTCACCGAGCGCATCAACCACCTCACCCAGCACCTGAAGGTGCACAAGGGCGACCACCACACCCGGCGCGGGCTCATGCGGCTCATAGGCCGCCGGCGGCGCCTGCTCGACTACGTGCGGTCGAACGACGTCGAACGCTACCGGGCCATCATCGGGCGCCTCGGCCTTCGCCGCTGACATCAACCACCGACGAGCGGCTGCCGGCCGCTCCTCTCGCACATAGGCACGGGCGGACCGTGGTCAGCTGCCAGTGGCGGGCTCCCCGGCGCACCCAGTCGGGTGGCCCACCACTGGGAACTGGCTCCGAGGCCCGTGCCGGAAGGAGCCTGAATGGCTGAAGCCATCTCCGTTTCCGGTCCCGTCCAGGGCAGCGCCAAGGTTCTCTCCTTCGAGACCGGCAAGCTGGCGGCCCAGGCCGACGGCGCGGTGGTGGGCCGCATCGGCGACACCCTCGTGCTGGTGACGGCCACGGCGGCCAAGACCATACGGGAGGGGGTCGACTTCTTCCCCCTCACCGTCGACGTGGAGGAGCGGATGTATGCCGCCGGCAAGATCCCCGGCTCGTTCTTCCGACGGGAGGGCCGGGCCACCGACCAGGCCATCCTCACCTGCCGGCTCATCGACCGCCCGCTTCGGCCGGCCTTCCCCGACGGCTTCCGCAACGAGATCCACATCGTGGCCACGGTGCTCGGTGCCGACCAGGAGAACCCCCACGACGTGGTGGCCATCAACGCCGCCTCGGCCGCGCTCACGCTCTCGGGCATCCCCTTCCAGGGGCCCATCGGCGCGGTACGGGTCGCCTACGGCACCGACGGCACTTGGGTCCCCCACGCCACCTTCCAGGAGGGCCAGGCCTCGACGCTGGAGATGGTGGTGGCGGGCAGCCTCGCCGCCGACGGAGGGGTCACCATCATGATGGTGGAGGCGGGCGGCACCGAAGAGGCCTGGAGCCACTACCAGGAGGGAGCCCCGAAGGTCACCGAGGAGGTGATCGCCGAGGGCCTCGAGGTGGCCAAGACCTGGATCCGCCAGTCCATCGAGCTCCAGGGCCAGCTCGTCGAGGAGGCGGGGCAGAAGGAGCCCCTCGCCTTCGAGGCCCAGGTCGACTACGGCGACGACGTGTGGGAGGCGGTCAGGGAGGCCGGCTCCGAGGCCATCGGCGTCGCCAGCGCCATCGCCGGCAAGGCGGCGCGCAACGCCGCCGTGGAGGCTGCCGAGAGCGAGATCACTGCTCAGCTGGGGGAGGCCTTCGCCGGGCGCGAGAGGGAGATCAAGGCCGCGGTGCGGTCCCTCACCAAGCAGGTGGTGCGCAGGCGCATCGTGGAGGAGGGTCTACGCATCGACGGGCGGGGCCCCACTGACATCCGGCCTCTCTCGGCCGAGGTCGGCCTCATCCCCACCGCTCACGGTTCAGGCCTGTTCGAGAGGGGCGAGACCCAGGTGCTCAACGTGACCACCCTGGGCATGCCGAGGATGGACCAGCTGCTCGACACCATCGGGGTCGACGATCGCAAGCGCTACATGCACCACTACAACTTCCCCCCGTTTTCCACCGGTGAGACGGGGTTCATGCGCGGCCCCAAGCGGCGCGAGATCGGCCACGGGCTCCTGGCCGAGCGGGCCCTCGTCCCCGTGGTGCCGCCATCCGAGGAGTTCCCCTACACCCTGCGCCTGGTGAGCGACGTGCTGTCGTCGAACGGGTCGACCTCCATGGCGTCGGTGTGCGGGTCGACCCTGTCGCTGATGGACGCTGGCGTGCCCATCAAGGCCCCGGTGGCCGGCATCGCCATGGGCCTGGTCTACGCCGAGGGCCGCTACACCACGCTCACCGACATCCTGGGGGCCGAGGACGCCTTCGGTGACATGGACTTCAAGGTGGCCGGCACCGCCGACTTCGTCACCGCCCTCCAGCTCGACACCAAGATCGACGGCCTCCCGGCCGAGGTCCTGGCCGAGGCCCTCAAGCAGGCCCGCCAGGCCCGTCTCGAGATCCTCGACGTCATGGCCGCCGCCATCGCCGCGCCCCGTCCCGAGGTGGCGGCCAGCGCCCCCAAGATCGTGAGCCTGGAGATCCCGGCCGACCGCATCGGCGAGGTCATCGGGCCCAAGGGCAAGGTCATCAACACCTTGCAGCAGGAGACCGGCGCCGACATCAACGTCGACGACGACGGCGACGTGGGCAGGGTCACAATCGGGGCCAAGGATGGGGCGGCCGTGGAGGAGGCCCGCAGACGAATCGAGCTCATCCTCGACCCTCCCTCGGCGGAGATCGGCGCCACCTACACCGGCAAGGTGGTCAACGTCACCAAGTTCGGCGCCTTCGTGAACATCCTTCCGGGACGGGACGGGCTGGTCCACATCTCCAAGCTGGGCCAGGGGCGCCGGATCGAGCGGGTCGAGGACGTCGTCGACCTTGGTGACGAGCTCACCGTGCGGGTGGACGACATCGACCCGCAGGGCAAGGTCAGCCTGACCCCGTTGGGCGAGGAGCCCGTCGCCGGCGACGACGTCGAGCCATCGGCCCCGCCCGCTCCCGAGCCCGCTCCGGCGGCAACCCCGGTCGAGCCGACCTCCGCCCCGCCGGCCGGCGACACCGTGTCGTTCGACGCGGTCTGGGAG
>JALYHE010000100.1 GCA_030776705.1 Actinomycetota bacterium
GTCGTACACTCGCCGGCATCGCGGACGAGGGGTTCGTCATGGCCACAGGATCGGTCGGCGAGCTGTTCTGGAACATCGACGACGGCGTCCTGGTGTGCCGGCCGGGGCGGGTGCTGGCCTGGAACCCGGCCGCCGAGGCCATCCTCGGGCTCACCAGCGACGAGGCCACGGCCGGCGCCGACCTCCGGGTGGCCTTCGGCGACGCCCTGGACAGGCTGTGGGAGCTGGTGGCCGCCGGCAGCGGGCAGGCCCGCCTCGAGTGCCGTGGCGGCAGCGAGCGGGTCCTACAGGCCCGGGCCTGGCAGCTCGGCGGGGTCAGCACCGCTCCCACGGCCGTGGTCGTGCGGGACGTCACCGACGAGGAGCGCAAGCTGGACGGCCTGCGACGGCTCAACGCCATGGCCCGGGAGCTGCTGGCGGCACCGTCGCTCGACGACGTGCTGGTTCCCATCGTGGACGCCGCCAAGGAGCTGGCCCGGGCGCAGTACAGCCTTCTCCTGCTGCTGCGCGAGGACCGCCCGGACGAGGTGGCCAAGTTCGTCTACAACGCCCCGCGGGAGCTGTTCCCCGAGCGGCTGCCCCGGGTGGTGGGCCTCCTGGCCGAGCCCGTGGCGACCCGGTCGGTCGCCCGCATCGACGACATCAGAGGGCACTCCGCCGGCGTGGGCATCCCCGTCGAGCACCCGCCCATCGCCGCCCTCCTGGCCGTCCCCGTGCTGGTGGGGGAGGCGGTGGTGGGGGAGCTGGTGGTGGCCAACAGCCCGGGGCAGCGGGGCTTCGACGAGGTGGACGAGGCCATGATGGGCGAGCTGGCGTCTCACGCCGCCGTGGCCGTGTCCCTGAGCAAGGCCCGGGCCGCCCACGAGCACCTGGACGAGACCCGCCAGGCCCTCCTGGACGTGGCCCTACACGACCTGCGCTCGCCGCTCACCATCGCCCGGGGGTTCGTGTCCACCATCAAGGCCAGCGGGGCCGACATGAGCGACGAGGACCGGGCCGGCGCCTTCGAGGCCGTCGAGCAGGCGCTGGACCGGGTCCAGGAGCTGGCCGAAGGGGTCCTCCTCGACGAACAGCAGGAGCCGGGCCCCGGCGGCCTTGCCCGAGCCGGCCCCATCGATGTACCCGACCTGCTCCGGGAGCTGAAGGCCGACCTGGCCCCCCTCCGCCCCGACGTGGCCCTGGACGTCACGCTCGAGGGCTGCTGCCCCCCTCTCCCGGGCGACCGGAGGATGGTGCGGGAGCTGCTCGACAACCTGGTCACCAACGCCATCAAGCACTCGCCTCCTGGCGAGCTCGTGACGGTGACGGCCAGGCTCGAGGGCTCGTCCGTGCGCTTCGACGTGAGCGACCGGGGCCCCGGCATCCCCCCCGAGGAGCAGGGCCGGGTCTTCGAGCAGTTCTACCGGACCCAGCGCAGCGTGGCCGAGGGCACCCCCGGCAGCGGCCTCGGCCTGTGGATCGCGGGCCGGCTGGCCGAGCTGCAAGGAGGGGTGGTGGGCGTCACCAGCCGGAGCGGGCAGGGGAGCACCTTCTGGGTGACGCTCCCCCTGGAGTAGTCTGCCCCCGATGTCTGAGGCGACGGTCCTGGTGGTCGACGACGACCGAGTGATCCAGCGGCTCGTGTGCCTCAACTTCGAGATGAAGGGCTACACCGTCATCACCGCCGGGGACGGGCTCGAGGGCCTGATGCAGGCGCGCAACGAGCGTCCCGACGCCGTCGTCCTGGACGTGATGATGCCCATGATGGACGGCTTCGAGGTGGCCCGGGCCCTGAAGGCGGACCCCGACACGGCATCCATCCCGGTGGTGCTGCTCACCGCCCGCACCAAGATCGACGACATGCGCCAGGGCCGGGACGCCGGTGCCGACGACTACGTCACCAAGCCCTTCGACCCCACGGACCTCGTCCAGAGGGTCGAGGGCCTCCTCGCCCGCTAGCCCGGCTCGGCGTCGGTGCCGGCCGGCTCGGTGACGGGGCGCCCCGACATGGCGAGGATCTGCTTCTCCATGTCCTCGAGGGAGTCGTACCGGAGGGGCTCGTAGCAGCCCAACGGGAAGAGGGTGGTGCGTATCGCGCAGCGGTTGCAGAAGGTGCACGGTCGCTCGGGCGCCTCGTGGCCGGCGCGGAAGACCTCGGGCAGGTCGGGGTTGGCCAGGAGGGGCCGGGCCATGGAGACCAGGTCGCAGCTGCCCGACTCCAGCGCCGACTCGACCACGGAGCGGTGCTGGAAGCCGCCGTTGGCGATAACGGGCAGTCCCACCTGCTCCCGGAAGGTGCGGGCGTCGGCCAGGTTGGCGGCTTCTCGGTAGGTCCAGCCCACCCCGAGCACCTTCTTGGCCAGCGGGGCGGGGACGGCGCTGAGGAGAGCGGCCCGCACCGCCGCCTTGCGGGAGAGGTGGCGGGTGGAGTTGGCGAACATCCTGACCTCCTCGAGCGGGAAGTCGCCGGGCTGGTCCTTGGGGTTGGTGAAGCCGTACCCGTTGGTGACCAGGAGGTAGTCGACGCCCAGGTCCTTCAGCCACCGGGCGTACGTGACGTAGGAGTCGATGCGGTTCCCCACGAAGTGGTGGCGCAGGGGCCGGGAGATGGGGAGGCGGACGTTGAGGGGGAGGTAGTTGTAGTCGTTGCCCGAGATGCGGACGCCGAAGACGAGGTTCTCGCCCACCTGCCGGCGCACCTCGGTGGCGATCTCCCGCAGCAGCCGGAAGCGGTTCTCGAACGACCCGCCGTAGCGGTCCGTGCGGCGGTTGATGGCGGGGTTGAGGAACTGGTGGACGACGTAACCCTTGGTGGCTGTGACCTCCACGCCGTCGGCGCCTGTCCCCCGCACCCGCCGGGCGGCCTGGCCGAACTGCTCCACCAGCCGCTCCACCTCGCCGACGGTCATGGCCCGGCGCAGGCTTCGGTAGCCGTAGAGGAAGTCGAAGCCACCCGAGGAGGACTTCTCGTCCTCGGGCTGGCTGAAGAGGCTGGTCTGGGTGTGGTAGCCGGGGTCGCCGATCTGGATGATGTAGCGGCAGTCGAGGGCGTGGACTCGGCGGATGCCGTCGGCCAGCGGCCCGATGAACCGGTCGTGGCTTATCTGGGGGTACTCGAGCGGGGACCAGCGGTGGGGGTCCACGTTCAGGGTGGCCGAGATGATGCCCGCCACCCCCCCCTCTGCGAATCGCCGCTCGAAGTTCTTCCAAGCGTCGTTGACAGTGCCGTCGTAGTACGCCATGCGACCGCCCATGGACGACCGCACCAGGCGGTTCTTGAACGTCACCCCCTTGAGGGTGAAGGGTTCGAAGATCATCGGCACCGCCGCGGCTGTCGGGTTCGGACTTCAATATCGCGCGCAACGGTGATCTCGGCGCAGGGGAGGGGTAATGGTTGATCACTACGACGCGGTCGTGGTGGGGTCGGGGTTCGGCGGTGCCGTGGTGGCGGCCCGCCTGGCCGAGGCCGGCCGCTCCGTGTGCCTGCTGGAGCGGGGTCGGAGGTGGGAGCCGGGCGAGTTCCCCCGCAGCTTCAGCCAGACCGAGTCGGCGGTGTGGCACGAGGGGCGGAGCTACGGCTTCCTCGACTACCGGGTGTTCCGGCGTATGGACGTGGTCCAGGGCAGCGGCGTGGGCGGCGGGTCGCTGCACTACTTCAACGTCCAGCTGCGGGCGTCGGCGCAGATCTTCGAGCGGCCCGAGTGGCCCGCCGTGTTCTCGAGGCCGCTGATGGACGTCTACTACGACCGGGTGGGATCGGTGATCGAAGCCCGGCCCCTCGAGCCGCCGGCAGGGGAGCGCATGCCCAACCGGACGGACGCCTTCTTCGCAGCCGCCACCGGGGCCGGCTACCAGCCCGAACTGGTGCCCATCGCCGTGCACACGGGGGCCACCCGGGCTCACCCGCTGAGCGGGCTGACCCAGGAGCCGTGCGCCTACACCTCGGACTGCCTGCTGGGGTGCCGGCCCCGGTCCAAGAACAGCCTGGACGTCACCTACCTCCCCCTGGGCGAGCGGAGCGGCCTCCAGGTTCGCCCCCTCCACGTGGCCGAGGGCATCCGGCCCACCGGCGACGGCTACGTCGTCACCGCTCGCCGCCTCGACCCCGAGCATCCGGGGTCCTGGGAGCCGGCGGAGGTGGGCGCCGCCGCCGTGGTGGTGGCGGCCGGCACCCTGGGCTCCAACGAGCTGCTCCTCAAGGCCAGGGACGTGCACCGCACCCTGCCCGGGCTGCCGGCCTCCCTCGGCCGGCGGTTCTCCACCAACGGCGACATGCTCTTCGCCGGCACCCTGGAGGCGGACCGGCCCGTGGACCCGAGCCACGGTCCGAGCATCACGGCAGGGGCGTTCGTGCAACCGGACGGTTCCCGCCACGTGATCCACGTCCAGGACCTGGGCTATCCGCCCGCCTTCACGTCGGTGGCCGACAGCGCCGTGCCCACCGGAAAGCGGCTGCGGAGTACCCTCAGGGCCGGCCTCGGCTACCTGCGGGCGGCGCGGGGCGGCCCGCCCTTCCGCGGCGCGCTGCTGTTCGGAGGGTCCTTCGTGCCGCGCTTCCTGCCGTACCTGGGCATGGGCACCGACGAGGCCGACGGCGTCTTCCGCCTCGACCGCCGGGGCCGGCTGGCCCTCGACTGGGACCCGTCCCCCAGCATGGCCATGTTCGACGAGATGGAGGCGGCCATGCGCGGGCTGAGCCGGGCCCTGGGGGGCGACTTCATGCGCAGCCCTCCGTGGCGCCACCCCTTCCGCCGCCTGCTCACCGCCCATCCCCTGGGGGGCTGCGTCCTCAGCGAGTCGCCTGACCGGGGCGTGGTGGACCACCGGGGCCAGGTGTGGGGCCACCCCGGGCTGTTCGTGGCCGACGGAGCCGTGGTCCCTGGGCCGCTGGCCGTGAACCCGTCGCTCACCATCGCCGCCCTGGGCGAGCGCACGGCCCAGTGGATGCTGCACGGTCGGGAGGCATGAGGAGGGCGGCGGCCGGCTTCATGGCAGGGCTGGCCGTGCTGGCGGGGATCGGGTGCAGCAAGGGCACGGAGCGGAGCCAGGCCGCCTACTGCGGCGAGCTCAGGCGCCTCCGGCCCAGCCTCCAGCCACCGCCCGACGCTCCCTTGGACCGCGTCTACGCCGACGCGGCCAGCGCCTTCGACCGCCTCGAGGGCAGGGCGCCGGAGGAGAACAGGCGGGACGTGGCGCGCATGACCAGGGCCCTGCACGAGATGGCCGACCTGACCGCCGCCGCCGGGGGCGACCCGGCCAGGACGGACAGCCGCCGCCTGGTGGAGGTGGCCCTGGCCAACAAGGACGCCAACGACCGGGTGAACGCCTACAACAAGGACCGCTGCGGGGTGGACACCGCCGCCGCCACCAGCCCGTAGGGCCGGGAAGCGTTCTCGAGGAGGCGGGGTGGTCAGCGGGCGAGGAAGCGCTCCAGGACGGAGACGTACAGCTGGGCCAGGCTCTGGGCCGGGCCGGGGCCGAGCAGGGGGTGGCGGTAGCGGAAGGCCAGGTGGAGCCGCCCTGCCACTGTGACCGCGCCGAGGGAGAGCCCGAGCGGCATGCGGGCGGGAGCCGAGAACCACAGCTCCACCTCTTCGGGGCTCTCCCCGAAGGTGGGAGGGTCGTCGAGCTGGCCCAGGTTGGTCAGCAGGGTGGTGTCGAGGAGGCGGTTGCCGGTGAGCCACAGGAGCGGGGAGGTAGCCTCCTTGGCGCCCAGGGGGAGGCTGGGGGAGCGGCGCAGCAGCTCGAGAAGGGCCGGGCCCGTCCCGCTCTCCTTGAAGCGTCGGGTCTGGGCGGTGACGGCCTCCAGCGCCGACTCCGGGCTGGAGCGGTCGTGGCGGTCGGTGGCCACCCGAACCGGCAGGAACAGGTTGCCCATGACCTCCCAGCGCCACTGGGCGGGCCGCAGGTTCATGGGCACCATGGCCCCGATGCGACGGGGCGGTGCCCCGTGGTCGCGGTTCCACGCGTCGACGGTCAGGTGGAGGGCGGCCAGCAGCACGTCGTTGACTGTGCCCCGGTGCGGGGCGTCGGCCAGCCTGGCCGTGTCCCGGGTGTCGAGCCGCACGAAGTGGAAGCCGTAGCCAGGACGGTCCGTCCCCTGGTCGGGGGTGATGCGCGACGGCGGGGCCACGAGGTCGCGCAGCTTCTCGGCCAGCACCACCCCCCGCAGCAGCCTGGTCCTGAGGTCGCTGCTTCCCACCGCCGCGCCGAGGTCTCGGGCCCGGAGGGGATCGACGTCGGGCGTGGCGTCGGGCCGACCGGCATAGGCCCGGGACACGGACTGGAGGAACCGCAGGCTGCCCACGCCGTCGCTGGCGGCGTGGTTGACGTTGACCATGACCGTGTCACCGTCGGGGCGGCGGGCCAGGCGCAGGCGGAGGGGCGGGGACTCGCTCAGGGGCACGGAGAGGTCCAACAGGCGGGACCGGGCCTCGACCAGGTCCTCCTCGGCCGGGCAGTCGACGACGCGCACGGGGTCGACCTCGGGCACCTCGGTGACTTCCCAGTGGTAGCGGCGCTCGGTGCGCCGGGCTGTGGCTACCTTGCGGGCCCTGGAGCCCGGGTGGCGGGTCAGGGCCTCTCCCACGGCCCGACGCAGGCGGTCCTCGTCGACGGTCCCGGGCAGTCGCACCTCCAGCTGGATGCTCCACGGCTCGGCCTCCCTGTCGAGCACGTGCACGGCCTCGTCCACCACGTCGAAGGGGATCCGGGGGGCGGCTCTCCTCGTCTCCGTCACGGCCGGGGGGCTACATCGGCCACGGCGGCCACCGCTTCGGCCATGGCTCCGGCGAAGGCCTGGGCCTCGACGAGGGGGGCGTCGTGGCCACCGTCCACCTCCACGACCCGGGCACCGAGGGTACGGGCCAGCTCGTGCTGCTTGCGGGGCGGCACCAAGCCGTCCCGCCTGGTCACGACGACGGCGCAGGGCACTCCGACGGAGGAGGCGAAGGGGCGGGCGTCGAAGCGGGACAGCGCCCGCCCGGCGGCGGCCACGTCCCGGCCGTAGCCCCGCTTGGCCTCTCCACCCACCCAGGCCCGGAGCGGCGCCACATCGGGGGCCCGCGCCATCGCCTCTCGCAGGTAGCGCTGCACGAAGCCGTCGCCGGTGCCCATGCGCAGGGCCAGGTCGAGCAGGGCGACGAAGCGCCACACCGCCCGCTCCCGGAGGCTGGAACGCCACTCGAGGGCGGTGGCGGCCAGCACCAGGCCGGCCACCAGATGGGGGTGGCGTCGCCGGAGGAGGAGGGCGATGGCGCCGCCCATGGAGTACCCGGCCACCACGGCGCCGCGCACGTCGAGGAGCTCGAGCAGGGCGGCGGCGTCGTCGGCGCAGGCCTCGAGGGAGAAGGGCAGCTCGGCGCGGATCCCACGGCCGTGGCCCCGGTGGTCCACGGCCAGGACCCGGTGATGGGCGGCCAGCACCGGGTAGGCCGGGAACCAGGCCACGTCGGCCGAAACCGTCCAGCCGTGGAGCAGGAGAACGGGGCGTGCGCCGGGAGGTCCGGCCTGGTCCCGCACGAACATCTCCCCCCGCCCTGGCACGTACAGGACGTGCCCGGGAGGCAGGTCCGGAGGCGGGACGGGAACCTCGGGCTCGTGGGTGAGCGGGGAGCAGATGCGCCACAGGCGCCGGAGCGCAGCCACTGGGAGATGGAAACCTACACTGCCGGCGGTGGCGCGCCAGGAGTCGGACCGCATCGTGACCGTCCCCAACGCCCTGTCGGTGATACGCCTCCTCTTCCTCCCGCTCTTCCTGTGGCTCCTGTTCGGGAAGGAGAACCGCGAGGCGGCGGCCTGGCTGCTCGCCGTCCTGTGCGCCAGCGACTTCCTGGACGGCTGGATCGCCCGCCGCTTCGACCAGGTGTCCGAGCTGGGCAAGGTTCTCGACCCCACCGCCGACCGGATACTCCTGGGAGTGGGCGGCGTGGCCATCATCGTGGACGGCTCCATCCCCCTCTGGGTGGGGCTGCTGGCCCTGGCGAGGGAGGCCCTCGTCGGCGTGGCCGCAATCGTCCTCGCCCTCAAGGGCGCCCGGCGCATCGACGTGCAGCTGGTCGGCAAGGCCGGCAACTTCCTGCTCATGGTGGCCTTCCCGCTGTTCCTGGCTTCCAACCCCGACGGCGGGGCGTCCTGGCACGCCGTGGCCCGGCCCCTGGCCTGGGCGTGCGCCGTCCCGGGCCTGGTGCTCAGCTGGTACTCGGCCTTCCGTTACGTCCCGCTGGCCAAGGACGCCTTGGCCAGGGGCCGGGTAGGCTCCGGCTCCGACAAAGGAGCGGACACGTGAAGGCAGTGATCATGGCGGGAGGTGCGGGGACCCGCCTCCGCCCCCTTACCTCCAACACCCCCAAGCCCATGCTCCCGGTGGCCAACCGGCCCATGATGGAGCACGTCCTCCGCCTGCTGAAGAAGCACGGCTTCGAGGACATCGTCGTGACGCTGGCCGTCAGCCCCCAGGTCATCACCAACTACTTCGGCGACGGCTCGGAGTTCGGAGTCACCATCGCCTACGCGACCGAGGAGACGCCGATGGGGACGGCCGGCTCGGTCCTCAACGCCAGGGACAAGCTCGACGAGCGCTTCCTGGTCATCTCGGGGGACGTGCTGACCTCCACCGACCTGTCCAAGGTCGTCTCCTTCCACGACGAGAAGAAGGCGTTGGCCACCCTGGGTCTCAAGTCCATGGACAACCCTCTGGAGTTCGGCATCGTGATCACCAGGGACGACGGCTCCATCGAGCGCTTCCTGGAGAAGCCCTCCTGGGGCGAGGTGTTCAGCGACACCGTGAACACGGGGATCTACGTCCTGGAGCCGGAGATCTTCGACTACATGGAGGAAGGCGGAGAGGTCGACTGGGCCGGCGACGTCTTCCCCGGGCTGCTGGAGGCGGAGAAGCCTCTCTTCGGCTACGAGATGGAGGGCTACTGGCAGGACGTGGGCACCTTGGAGGCCTACACCAGCGCCCACCGGGACGTGCTGGACGGCGAGGTGGAGCTCGAGATACCCGGGTTCCGGATGGAGAACGGCGTGTGGCTGGGGGAGGGAGCCGAGGTCCATCCCGACGCCGAGGTCGAGGGCCCGGCCGTCATCGGCGACTACTGCCAGGTCGAGTCCGGGGCCGAGCTGTCCGAGTACACGGTGCTCGGCACCAACGTTCGGGTGGGCTCCGACGTCACCCTCGAGCGCTCGGTCGTCCACGACAACGTGTACCTGGCCTCCTCCGTCAACCTCCGGGGCACGGTCGTGTGCCGCTCCAGCGACCTTCGCCAGGGCGTGCGCTGCGAGCAGGGCGTGGTCATCGGCGACCAGTGCCTCATCGGGTCGCACGCCGTGATCAACCAGGACGTGAAGATCTATCCCTTCAAGACGGTGGAGCCCGGCGCCACCATCAACAGCTCCATCGTGTGGGAGTCGCAAGGGGCGAGGAACCTCTTCGGCCGGCTGGGCGTCACCGGGCTGGCCAACGTCGACATCTCCCCCGAGCTGGTGGTGCGCCTGGCCATGGCCTACGCCACCACCCTCGAGAAGGGGGCCACGGTCACCACCTCGCGGGACTCGAGCCGGGCCGCGCGGGCCCTCAAGCGAGCTGCAATGGTGGGCCTCACCTCGGCCGGCGTGAACGTGGACGACCTGGAGGTGGCCACCGTCCCCGTCACCCGGTTCCAGGTGCGCTCGGCCAAGAGCCAGGGCGGCATCACCGTGCGGCTGGCGGCCGGCGACCCCCAGTCGGTGCTCATCCGCTTCCTCGACGCCGACGGCCTGGACATCTCCGACTCGGCTCAGGGCAAGATCGAGCGCCTGTACTACCGGGAGGACTTCCGCCGGGCCATGGCGGCCGACATGGGCGACATCGGCTTCCCGGCCCGGACCCTCGAGCACTACACCGAGGCCCTGGTCTCGGCGGTCGACGTGGACGCCATCCGCTCGGCGGGCTACCGGCTGGTGCTCGACTACGGCTACGGGTCGGCCAGCTTCTTGATGCCCAACGTCCTGGGCAAGCTCGGGGCCGACGTGCTGTCCGTAAACCCCTACGCGTCCACCGTGGGCGCCACCAAGTTCGACCGCTGGGAGCACGCCGCCCGGGTGGGCGAGCTGGTGCGCTCGTCGGCGTCCCATCTGGGAGTGGTGATCGACCCGGACGGCGAGCACCTCACCCTCGTGGACGACAAGGGCGAGGTGGTGTCCGACGACGACGCCCTGTACTGCTTCGTGCGCCTGGTCTGCGCCATCCAGGAGAAGCCCCGCATCGCCCTCCCGGTGGCGGTGGGACGGGCCATCGAGGAGCTGTGCCGGCAGGAGGGTGGGGAGGTGGTGTGGACCAAGCTGTCCACCCCGCACCTCATGGAGGTGGCGTCGGGGGGCGAGGTGGCCCTGGCCGCCAGCCAGGAGGGCGGCTTCATCTTCCCGGCCTTCCTGCCCGCCTACGACGCCAGCGCCTCACTCGTCCACCTCCTGGCCATGCTGGCCAAGGGGGACCAGTCCCTCTCGGACCTGGTGGCTCAGGCGCCCGAGGTGCACGTGTTCCACAAGAGCATCGTCACACCCTGGGAGCAGAAGGGGATGCTGATGCGCAGCCTGGTCGAGCGCATGAAGGACCAGGAGCTGGTCCTGGTGGACGGCGTCAAGGTGCTGCGCGAGGAGGGCTGGGCCCTCATGCTGCCCGACCCCGAGGACCAGCTCACCCACGTGTGGGCCGAGGGATCGAGCGACGACGAGGCCAAGCAGCTGGCCGACGAGTACGGCCGGCGCATCGAGCAGCTCCTCCGCTGACAGCGGACCCGGACGTGGAGGTCCCCGAGGAGCTGCGGTACACGGCCGACCACGAGTGGGCCCGGTTGGAGGACGGCCGGCTCCGGGTGGGCATCACCCACTACGCCCAGGACGCCCTGGGCGACATCGTCTTCGTACAGCTGCCCACGGCCGGCTCCACGGTGGAGGCGGGAGCGCCGTTCTGCGAGGTGGAGTCCACCAAGTCCGTGTCCGACGTCTACGCCCCCGTGGGCGGCGACGTGGCCGAGGTCAACACCGAGCTGTCCGAGCACCCCGAGCGGGTGAACGAGGACCCCTACGGCGAGGGCTGGATCTGCGTGATCGTGCCTTCCGACCCCGCCGCCTACGGGGCCCTGCTCGACGCCGAGGCGTATCGGCAGCTGATCTCGGCCTGAGGGCCGGGGGCGCGAGGTAGCGTGGACGGGGTGTTCTGCAACCAGTGCGGGCATCGGAACCCGCCGGGGTCGAACTTCTGCTCCTCGTGTGGCGGCGCCCTGGAGCATCCCGAGGGCGAGGAGACCACGATCACCTTCCTGCCCAACGAGGCGGCGGGGGAGGTGGGGGAGGAGGAGATCACCGTCGGCGTCGACGGCGTCTCCGACGAGCTCGGCGTGCTGGTGGTCAAGCGAGGGCCGAACGCCGGGTCGAGGTACGCCCTGGAGGACGAGGTGGTGACCGTGGGCCGCCACCCCGAGAGCGGCATCTTCCTGGACGACATCACAGTGTCACGGCGCCACGCCGAGTTCGTGCGCCGAGGCAGCAGCTTCGTCGTGCGCGACGTCGGCTCCCTCAACGGCACCTACGTCAACCGGGAGCGCATCGAGGAGGCGGCCCTCGCCAACGGCGACGAGGTCCAGATCGGGAAGTTCAAGCTCGTCTTCCTCTGCGCCGGCGAGGGATAGGGGACGGCGTGGCGGAGCGGGCGTATCTCTCGATCGGAGAGGTGCTGTCACTGCTCCAGGCCGAGTTCCCCGACGTCACCATCTCCAAGATCCGCTTCCTCGAGAGCCAGGGGCT
>JALYHE010000101.1 GCA_030776705.1 Actinomycetota bacterium
GCGGACCACTGAGCGAGCCGCCACCAGGGCCACGATGCGGTCCACCCCCGCCTCGGTGAGCTTTTGGACCACCCAGTCGGGCCGGTCCCCCTTGGTGAGGGCGAATCCCACCGCCAACGGAGGCGACGCCACCGGGGAGGACGAGACGTCACCCGCCGGCTCCAGGTCCCCGCCCGGGCCCCACGTGCAGGCTCGCCACAGCCCCGTCCCGTCGGCCACGGTGACCACCTGGCCCAGGCGGAGGCGCAGCACCCGGGCCAGGTGATGGCGGTCCTCGTCGGCCAGGACCGGGACCTCGAGGTCGTTGACGAAGGCGTGGGCGGCGCTGGACCGAAGGGCCGGCACCGGCGGCACTACTTGAAGGCGCTGCGGATCCTCGACATCATCCCGCTGCCGGCCGGGGCCACCTCCTCGCCCCGCTCCGCGGCCAGCTGGCGCAGCAGGCTCTCCTGGGTGGCCGAGAGGCCGGCCGGGGTGTCCACCACCACCTGGACCAGCAGGTCGCCTCGCCCCCGCCCGTCCACGTGGGGGACGCCCCGTCCCCGCAGCCGGAACACCCGCCCCGTCTGCGTGCCCTGGGGGATCACCAGGTCCTCGGTGCCGTCGAGGGTCTCGAAGGGGATCGACACGCCCAGGGCGGCCTGGGTCACGGACAGGTGCAGTTCGTGTACCAGGTCGTAGCCCTGGCGCTGGAAGCGGGGATGGGGGCGCACGTCGAGATGCACGTACAAGTCGCCGGGCGAGCCGCCCCGGGGCCCAGCGGCACCCCGACCCCCGAGGCGAAGAGTGGTTCCGTCGTCCACGCCGGGTGGGACCTCCACCACCAACGCCTGCTCCTCCACCACCCGGCCGTCGCCTCCGCAGGTGCGACAGGGAGACGTGATCTCCCGCCCCCGGCCGCCGCAGCGCGAGCACGGCTGGGTGGTGACCATCTGGCCCAGCAGGGACTGGCGCACCTGGCTTACCTCGCCCGACCCCCCGCACTGGGAGCAGGTGGTGGGGTAGGTCCCCGGGCTGGCGCCGCTCCCCTCGCACGTCTCGCACGTGACGGGCAGGCGGGTGGCCACCTCCTCCTCGGTGCCGAACACGGCGGCCTCGAAGTCGATCTGCAGGCGGGCCTCGGCGTCCGAGCCCCGCACCGGCCCGGCCTGGCGCCGGCCCCGGCCGGCGCCGAAGGGGCTGCCCCCGCCGCCGAAGAAGGCGTCGAACAGGTCGCCCAGGCCGCCGCCGAACCCGGAGAAGGGATCCCCACCGCCCCCGGCGCCCACCCGGGCACCGTCGGGCCCGAACATGTCGTATCGGCGGCGCCGCTCGGGATCCCGCAGCGTCTCGTAGGCGAGGGTGGCCTCCTTGAAGCGCTCGGCTGCGCCCGGGTCGGAGTTGGTGTCGGGGTGCAGCTCCCGGGCCAGGCGGCGGTAGGCGCGCTTGATGTCGTCGTCGGTGGCGCTGGGCGGCACTCCCAGCACGGCGTAGTAGTCGGCGGCCATGTGCTGCGCCTAGCCCTCGTTCAGGTACTGGCCCAGGCGCTGGCTCACCACGGCCACGGCGGCCAGGGTCTGGGGGTAGTTCATGCGGGTGGGCCCGACCACGCCCACCGTCCCGCCACCCTCTCCGAGCTCGTAGGGGGCCACCACCAGGGCGCAGTCGGCCAGCGACTCGTTGCCGTGCTCGGCCCCGATGGCCACCGACAGGCCCCGGTCGAGGACGTCTCGCAGCAGTGTCACCACCACGTACTGCTGCTCGAGGATGGCGAGCACCCGCCTCACCGAGTCCACGGCGTCGAAGGCGGCCGCCATGCGAGAGGCGCCCCCCACGAAGACGTGGTCGAACTCCTCGTCGTGCCCGCCGGCCAGGGCCCCGAGGGACAAGGCGACCACGGAATCGGTGACGGCGTCGCCCGTGGGCACCGCCGTGCCGGGGTCGGTGAGCGTCCGTCCCACCAGATGGGCGGACAGGTGGGCGGTGGCCGCGGCCAGGCGGGCCTCGTCGGCGTCGTCGCTCAGCTCGACGGTGCGCTTCTCCACGGCGCCGTTGGACAGCACCGCCACTACCAGGGCCACGTGGGGAGCCAGACCCACCACCTGGACGGAGCGCACGCTGGCGGCCTCGTGGGGCGGGCCCACCACCACGCCGGCGCAGTCGGTGAGGGTGGACAAGAAGCGGGAGGTGTCGTGCAGCAGCTGCTCCAGCTCGCCGTGGGCGTTGGCGAAGAAGTCCCGGACCAGGCCCAGCTTGGCCGGCTGGAGGGTGCCGGGGCCGGTGAGGTGGTCCACGAAGAAGCGATAACCCTGGTCGGTGGGGATCCGTCCTGCGCTGGTGTGAGGTTGGCTGAGGTAGCCGTCGCGCTCGAGCACGGCCATCTCGTTGCGCACGGTGGCGGCCGAGGCCGACACCGTGGCCGCCTCGACCACGTGGGCGGAACCGACGGGCTGGGCGGTCCGGATGTACTCCTCGACCACCGCCCGCAAGATGGCCGCTTTGCGTTCGTCGAGCATCGCCGTTCTCCGCGCCGCCGGGTGGCGACGCCTTTGGCACTCGAGTCTACCGAGTGCCAGCCCCCTCGCCGGCTCCGCTTCCCCGAGCGGAGGGCCGGAGGGCCCGGAGCCTGTCCTGCCACCCACCTCGGTTGATCGAGGGAGAGGATCCGTCGCCCGGAGCGCTTTCATGCACCGGCGGCAGGGAGACCACCGCGCCCCGCACCGCCTCGCCGATGCGGTCGGGGAGGGCGTCGGCCAGCTCGGCCAGCCGCTCGGCGGTGGCCCCGGCCTCGCCCATGGAGCCCAAGGTCTGCTGCTGGCGGCTGACGGCGTCGCTCAGCACCTTGAGCTGGGAGCGCAGCCCGTCGAAGGAGTCCTGGAGCCAGTCGAACGCCTGGGCCCGTGCGTCCCCGGCCGGGGCGGTGGAGGGGGCGGCGCGGACTCGGCTGCGCTCGGGGGGCTCCGCCGACACGAACGCCGACACCACGGACGCCGGCGAGGCCACACCCGAAGTCTCCGGCTCGACCAGGGTGACCTCCCTCGGCCCGGCCGCCCACACCTCGGGGCAGCCGGCGAAGCGACCCTCGCACACCGCGCCGCACGTCGAGCACCGGCACGACGACTCGCCCGCCACCATGGGATGACCGCAGCCTTCCCGGACGGTGACCCCGAACTCCTGGCACCGACCCACGACCACCATGGTAGGGGCAGTGTGGTCCGGCGCGGTCCGAGTAGCCTGCGAGGGTGCGCAGACCCCGGTGGCCCTACGTGCTCATGGTGGTGGTGGGAGTGGCCCTGGGAGTGGCCATCGCCGGCGTGCCCACCCGAGCCCAGGACCCGCCCCTTCGGGTGCAGAACGTCCCGTCCACCACGACGTCCACCGCTCCCGTGCCTGCCGCCCAAGCGCCCGAGCCTCAGACGCCGACCACGGCGCCGCCCCGCACCACCACCACCCGCCGCGCCCGGCCCTGACCCGGGCCGCTTCGGCTGGGGCTGCTTCAGCTACCTCTTCTTTGCTGCCTTGGCCTTCTTGGTCGCCGGGGACTTCTTGGCCGCCGCCTTCTGGGTCGGGGCAGCCCCGACCGGCAAGGCGTGGTCGTGGTCGTGGGCTTCGCTGCGGTGCTCCGACTCGAAGTTCTCGTGGGGGTAGTGCGCGTGCTCGAGCTCGGCGTGGTCGTGCTTGTGGTCATGCTCGGAGCTCAAGTGGTCGAAGCCGCCCGCGATGCGGTTGTGGTTATGGGTGACGTGGTAGTGGCGGTGACTGTGCACCATGGCGTCGTGCTGGTGCGGTTCCCACTGATCGTGCTGCTCGTGCCCTTCAGGCATGCTGCCCTCCTGGTGAACTCAGTCCTTGACGGTAGCCGGGCACACCGCCGGGCCGCCGCTCGAAGCCCGGACTCAGCCGGGCTGGCCCTCCAGCGCCGCCGGCGACCCCATCATCCAGATGCCGCCCTCCAGCGCCTCGGCCACCATGGGATCGCCCCGGCGCAGGCGGGCGTCCCACTCCTCGGGCGTCCAGGGCACGGGCTCCACCCGTCCGGGCCGAGGCCCCAGGCGCTCCAGGCGCTCGAGCAGGGTTTCCCGGAAGCCCGCCGCCACCACCACCACATCCACGTCGCTCCAGCGGTTGAAGTCGCCCCTCGCCACGGATCCGACCACCACCGCCGCCCTGACGTCGAGGCCGGCGTCGAGGCTCTGGGCGAAGCGCCGGGCCCGCTCCACCATGGCGTCGCGCTCGGCCCGGCGGCGGGCCAGGATGTGCTCGGCGCCCACCTCAGCCCTCCGTCTCCGCCCGGAGCTCCTCCCACGCCCGGTCCACGACGCTCGCCACCCGCTCGGCGTCGGCCAGGGCCTGGGCGCTGTCGGCCTCCCCGTAGTGGGTGCCGGGGGCGCCGCCCGGATGGGCGTCGGGGTACCGGGCGGGGATGTAGTGGCGTGAGAGTCGCTGCAGCGAGGCGACGAGGTCGGCGTCGAGCGTCTCTCCGACCGCCTCGGCCCAGGCCCCGCCCAACTCGACCGGGTCGTGACTCCAGGCTCCCGCCCCCACGCCGTGGAGGAACCCCTTCACCACCAGTTGGGCCGACTGCTCGGCCAGGAAGCAGGCCCACTGGTGGAACCCGGCTCGGGCCTGCACCTGGGCCGCGGCCGCGGCATCCGCCCCCGCCCTCCGCCAACACTCGAACTCGGCCACGTCGAGCACGGCTCATCCTCCCACGGCGACCGCGCTCCTAGGCTGACCGGCATGCGGGCGCTGGTCACGGGCGGAGCGGGCTTCATCGGCTCCAACCTCGCCGACGCACTGGTGGACCAGGGCGCTGACGTGGTGGTGCTCGACGACCTCTCCTCCGGGTTCGCAGACAACGTCAACCGGCGGGCCCGCCTGGTGGAAGGCGACGTGGCCGACGCCGACGCGGTGGCCGCGGCGGTGGACGGATGCGAGCTCGTGTTCCACCTCGCCGCCCACCGGGCCGTCTTCCGGTCGGTGGAGCAGCCGCTGGCCACCGACCGGGCCAACGTGGCCGGGACCCTCACCGTGCTGGTGGCGGCCCGGGACGCCGGCGTCCGCCGGGTGGTGGCCGCGTCCTCGTCCTCGGTCTACGGAGGCGCCGAGCAGCTCCCCACCCCGGAGCACGCGCCTCTGGTCCCCCGGTCGCCCTACGCCGTGTCCAAGCTGGCTGGCGAGCACTATTGCCGGGTGTTCTGGGAGCTGTTCGGCCTGGAGACGGTGTCGCTTCGCTACTTCAACGTCTACGGCCCCCGCCAGCGGCCGGACAGCCGCTACGCGGCGGTGGTACCGCTGTTCATCGACTCCCTGCTCTCGGGACGAGCCCCCGAGGTGCACGGCGACGGGCTGCAGAGCCGGGACTTCACCTTCGTGGCCGACGCCGTCGAGGCCAACCTGCTCGCCGCCGAGGCCCGAGCCGAAGACTGCTCGGGTCGGGCCTACAACGTGTCGGGAGGACGGCCCTACACGCTGATGGAGCTCCTGGCCACCCTGGAAGGCGAGCTGGGGACGAAGGCCAGACCCGTCCACACCGATCCTCGGCCCGGCGACGTCCGACACTCCTATGCCGACATCAGCGCCGCCCGGCAAGATCTGGGTTACCGCCCGTCGGTCACGTTCTCGGAGGGCCTGGGCCGCACGGCTGCTTGGCTCGCCCGGGCCCCGGCGACCTCGTCAGCGCGCCACCCAGCCCCATAGCGGTCCGCTCGAACGTGCACTCGTCCCTCGTATGCTTTCGGACATGGCGGGTCGTGTGGCGTCTCGGCCGGCCAAGGCCCGAAGACCCAGACCGATGAACGCGGCCACCAAGGCGAGGCGGGAGCTGTGGCGGAGGCTGGCGCGCCGTCGCATCGTCGTGCAGGCCGTCATCGACGCCGCGGCGTGGGTCATCGCCCTCAGCCTGGCCACCCTATTCCGCTACGACTTCCACGCCAGCTTGATCAACGTGGCCGGTGTGGCCGTCATGCTGCCCCTCGCCGTGGAGGCGCAGTTCGTGGCCGGCTACGCCTTCGGCCTGTATCGGGGCCGCTGGCGCTTCGGCAGCTTCGACGAGATCGCGGCCCTGGTGAAGGCGGTGACCCTCACCACCGCCCTCGTGTTCACCCTCGACCTGACCTTGGTCCAGGAGCGGTCCATACCGCTCAGCTCGGCCGTGGCCGCCGGTCCCGTCGCCCTGGTCCTCATGGCGGGGGCCCGCTACGCATGGCGGCTCCGCCTCGAGCGCGAGCGGCGCCCCACCGGCCTCGAGGGCACCCGTCTGCTCGTGTTCGGCGCCGGCGAGGGCGGCGCCCAAGTCATAACCGCCATGCTGCGGGACCCGGCCAGCCCCTACTACCCGGTGGGCCTGCTCGACGACGACCACCACAAGCGCAACCTCACCATCATGGGCGTGCCGGTGCTGGGCGACCGCAGGAGGATGGCCGAGGCGGCCAGGCAGTACCAGGCCGAGGCGCTCCTGGTGGCCATCCCGAGCGCCGACGCCCCCCTGCTCTCCGAGCTGGCCGACCTGGCCGCGGAGGCCGACCTGGACGTGAAGGTCCTCCCACCGGTGAAGGACCTCTTCGGCGGCGACGTCGGTCTGGCCGACATCAGGGACATCGACGTGAGGGACCTCCTGGGTCGCCACCAGGTGGAGACCGACGTGGCCTCCATAGCGGGCTACCTCACCGGCAAGCGGGTCCTGGTCACCGGCGCCGGTGGCTCCATCGGGTCGGAGCTGTGCCGCCAGATCGCCCGCTTCGGGCCGGCCGAGCTCATCATGGTGGACCGCAACGAGACTGGGCTCCACGCCGTCCAGCTGTCCATCGACGGCCGGGCCTTGCTCGACTCCGACAGCCTGGTCCTCGGAGACATCAGGGACGTGGACTTCCTGCGCCGGCTGTTCGACGAGCGCCGGCCCGAGGTGGTGTTCCACGCCGCCGCCCTCAAGCACCTGCCGCTGCTGGAGCGGGCCCCGGGCGAGGCCGTCAAGACCAACGTGTGGGGCACCTTGAGCGTGCTGGAGGCGGCCGCCGCCGCCGAGGTGGATCGCTTCGTGAACGTCTCCACGGACAAGGCCGCCGACCCGGTGAGCGTGCTGGGCCTCTCCAAGCGCATCGCCGAGCGCCTCACCTCCTACTTCGCCCAGCAATCCGCGGGCGTCTTCCTGAGCGTGCGCTTCGGCAACGTGCTGGCCAGCAGCGGGTCGGTGCTCACCACCTTCCAGGCCCAGCTCAAGGCCGGGGGCCCGCTCACCGTCACCCATCCCGACGTGACCCGCTACTTCATGACCGTGGAGGAGGCCTGCGAGCTGGTCATCCAGGCCGGCGCCATCGGCCGCCCGGGCGAGGCCCTGGTGCTCGACATGGGCACGCCGGTGCGTATCGCCGACGTGGCCGAGCGCCTGGCGTCGCAAGCCAAGCGGCCGGTCCGCATCGTCTACACCGGCCTCCGGCGGGGAGAGAAGCTGCACGAGGTGCTCCTTGGCGCCCGGGAGGTCGACGAGCGACCGGTCCACCCGTCCATCTCCCACGCTCCCGTCCCCCCGCTCGACCCCCTGGAGGTGCGCTCCCTCGACCCCTGGGGCCCCGCCGACGCGGTCGTGAAGACGTTGAGCTACCTCTGCCTCAGCGACGAGGCCCCTGCACCCCGGCCGGAACTGACCTGAGAGCAGGGCGACTGCGGGGCCTGCATCGAAGGCGTAGCCGGAAGCTTCTTCAACAGCCCCCGTCCGGAGGCCGGGCCAGGGGATCGTCTGTCGGGTGCCCCTCCACCCCCGAGCCTCTCATCACCGTCTTCGCCGTCCACCACAGAACTCGCAGATCGAACAGTGGGGACTGCTTCTGCAGGTACTCGAGGTCATGCTCGATGCGGTCGCTCCACCCGATGGCGTTGCGACCCCGCACCTGGGCCAGGCCGGTGACGCCAGGGCGAACCGCCAGGCGCTGAACTTGACGCTCGTCGTAGCGCTCCACCTGGTATGCAAGAGTTGGCCTCGGCCCCACGACGCTCATCTCGCCCCTGGCCACGTTGACGAGCTGGGGCAACTCGTCCAACGAGAACCGCCGGAGCCAGCGGCCCACCGTGGTGATTCGATCAGGTGAGGGATAGACAGGATTGTCCGGCGTGTCGGCCATGGTGCGCAGCTTCAGGACGTGAAACGGCCGGCCCCCCATGCCCACCCTCTCCTGCCGGAAGAAGACCGGCCCCGGCGAGGTGAGCCTCACCGCCAGGGCGCAGAGCGCGCCGACCGCCATGGCAGGCACGGCGAGGACGGCCAACAGTGCGAGGTCCACGCCTCGCTTCCCCGCGTAGCTTCCGACCCGGGACTCGATCATCGCCGGATGGGACGGGCGGGAACGCCGACCGCGGTCAATCCTGGGGGCAGATCGTCGACTACCACCCCACCCGCACCTACCAGAGTCCCGTCCCCGACCGTCACCCCCTGGCGGGCCACCGCCCCCACCCCGAGCGTCACCCCGTCGCCCAAGCGCACGTTCCCGCTGACATGGCTGCCCGGGCTCAGGGTTACATAGTCACCGAGAGTGCAGTCGTGACTAACCGTGGCGCCGACGTTGAGGTGCACGTGGCGACCCATGGCGACGTTGGTGGTGACGACGGCGTACGGAAAGGCTATGAATCCCGGGCCGATGCTGACCTCGGACCCCAGGACCGCTGTGGGGTGTACCAGCGAGGTCGGCTCCAGGCCCGCGGCGCTGGCTAGCTCGTCCACGGCTCGCCTCGCCTCGGCAGAGCCCACGCCTATCAGGTATGACGCATCGAGACTCCGCAGGACTTCGTTGCCGCCCAGCATGGTGATACCTCGTCGGATCAGCAACCCCTGTTCGTCGCCGCGCTCGTCCACCACCCCGACGAGCTCGAGAGCCGAGCCCGCCCTGTTGACGGCATCAACGATGTCACAGACCTCTCGGCCGTGCCCTCCCGCGCCTATCACGACCAGTCGGGTCACGGAGCGGCCAACGGTGCTGGCGAGAACGAGGTGGCGACAGAGGTGCGGCCGTTCACAGCGGGTAGTAGCGGCGCGCGAGCACCAGGACCACCGCGTCAGCCACCAGCTGCATGAGGTCGAGTCTAGGGAGCATCAATGCACCACCGTGGTGGTACCCGTCGGTGGTACCCGTCGAGCACCGCCGCGCGACGATGTCAGTGGTGGTGCAGAGAGGACATGAAGACTCGCAGGTAGGGGCGAAGGCTCGCAGGAGAAGTCGAGCGGTGTCTCGACTGTGGCCCGCCCTCCGCCCCTATCTTCCGCGAGGCCAGAGGCACCTCACGGGCCTGAGCCTGGCCTCCGTCGTCAGCGGCTTCGCCCAGTCGGCCGTGCTCTTCCTCCTCGTGAACGCCGCAGTCGCCTTGGCCAGCAAGGACGACGTGCTCCGCAAGGGCTCGGCGCTCGGCAAGCTCTCGCTCAGCGTACCAGCGGCAGTAGGTGCGGCCTTCGGCCTCGTGGCTCTGATGCTGTGCATGGAGCTGCTGGCGGCCCGCCTCGTGTCTCGCATGGCGTCTGCGGCGCAGACCGAGGCCCGCCGACAGCTCCTCGCCGACTTCCTCGAGTCGTCGTGGGAGATGCAGTCGAAGGAGCGGCAGGGGCACCTGCAGGAGCTGCTCACCACCCACGTCGACCGGGTGGCGAACGGCGCAGCCATGCTGGGAACCGGCGTCGTGGCCCTGTTCAACTTCGCCGCCCTCATGGTCGCGGCGCTGATCGTCCAGCCACTCGGCACCCTGGTGATCGTGGGAGGCACGGGCTTCCTGTTCCTGATGCTGCGCCCGCTCGCCTCGCTCACCAGATCGAGCGCCAAGCACCAGAGAGAGGTGAACGCCGAATTCGCCGTTCAGGTCAGCGAGGTCGTCCGTCTGGCCCAAGAGATCCGCGTCTTCGGTGCCGCCGCCGCCGTCAGGAACAGGGCCGACCGCACGGCGAAGGAAGCGGAGCGAAGCCTGGTGCGGACCCGCTTCCTCGTCCGCGCCTTGCCAAGCGTCTACCAGGCGACGGCGCTGACGCTCGTGCTGGCCGCCCTCGCCGCAGTCCATCTGGCCGACATGGGCGAGATCGCCGGCCTCGGCGCGGTGGTCCTGTTCCTGGTGCGAGGGCTCAGCTACAGCCAGCAGCTGCAGGGCGTCTACCAACAGGCCGCCGAAGCGGTCTCCTATGTGGACGACCTCTCGCGCTGGAAGGCCTCGTACCGTCGGCACCCAGTGCTGAGCGGAAAGCAGCACTTGGCTCGAGTCGAAGCCATCGAGTTCCGCGCCGTGTCGTTCACCTATGGAGGTGACGGCAACGTCCTGGACGACGTCGATTTCGACGTCAGCTCGGGAGAGGCGATAGGGATAGTCGGGCCCTCCGGGGCAGGCAAGTCGACCCTCGTGCAGCTGCTCCTGAGGTTGAGATCCCCGGCGAGCGGCGTCTACCTGATCAACGGCAGAGACGCCGACGACTACACGCCGGAAGGCGTTTCCGCCCAAATGGCCTTCGTCCCGCAGGACCCCCAGCTCGTCCGGGGCACGGTGGCCGACAACATCCGGTTCTTCCGGGACCTCGACGACAGCCAGGTCCGCAGGGCGGCCCAGCTCGCGCACCTCGGCGACGAGATCGAGGCCTGGAGCGAGGGGTACGACCGCATGGTCGGCGACGGCGCCCATGGTCTGTCGGGGGGCCAGAGGCAGCGGCTGGTCCTGGCGCGAGCTCTGGCCGGGGACCCGAGCGTGCTCATACTCGACGAGCCGACGAGTGCCCTCGACGCTCGGTCGGATTACCTGGTCCGCCAGTCACTGGCTGCGGTCAAGGATCGACTCGCCATGTTCATCGTGGCCCACCGGTTGTCCACCTTGGAGTTCTGCGATCGGATCATGGTGATCGAGGGAGGCCGGCTTACGGCGTTCGGTTCCCCGGTGGCGGTCTCCAGCTCCAGCCGCTTCTACCGCGAGGCGCTGCGGCTGTCCCAGCTGCCGTGACGACGCCTGGCTTCCCCGATGACCTCGAGAGGCTGTACGACGAGCGGGACGAAGAGGTCCGCCGTCGCTGGAGGCGCTCCCTACCCCTGGGCGACGCGCTCACGGATCGGTGGCGCCGCGCCCGTCGGCTCGGGTTCGGCGACGGCTCGAGCATCTACAACACGTCGCTGATCTTCGAGCCCGTGGTCGTGGGCAGGGACGTGTGGATCGGGCCCTTCACCATCTTGGACGGTTCGGGAGGCGGCCTCACCATTGGTGACGGCTCCCAGGTGTCGGCCGGGGCCCACATCTACACTCACGACACCGTTCTGCGGACGCTCTCGGGTGGAACGGCGGACACGGTGGAGGGCAGGGTTGTCATCGGTGAGCGAACCTATGTCGGGCCCAACGCGGTCATCGTGGCGGGGACCACGATCGGCTCTCAATGCGTCATAGGCGCAAACAGCTTTGTGAACAGCGACGTGCCGGACGGCGCCGTGGTCGCAGGCGCGCCGGCCCGTCGCATCGGCCGGGTGGTGACCGAGGGCGATTCGATTCGCATCGTGAGCGAGGACTAGGAGCAGGGCAGGAGCCGCTCGGCTAGGTCGGGGTGAGAGGTTCGGATGTGCGGGATATACGGCGTCTTCGACGCCTCGGGACTTCGGAGAGGCGACGAGGAGATCGTCATGCGGATGGACGAGCGCCTTCGCCACCGAGGCCCGGATGACCGAGGCCAAGTTTTCGACGCCAGTGGCGGTGCCGCCATAGGGGCCCGCCGCCTGAGCATCATCGACCTGGCGTCTGGACACCAACCCATGGCCAACGAGGAGGGCACGGCCTGGGTCGCCTACAACGGCGAGCTGTACAACTACCTCGACCTGCGGCACCAGCTGCAGGCGTCCGGACATGTCTTCCGTAGCCGCAGCGATACCGAGGTGGTCGTCCACGCCTACGAGGAGTGGGGCAAGAACTGCGTTCGCCGATTCAACGGCATGTTCGCCTTCGCCATCTGGGACCAGGCCCGACGAAGCCTCTTCCTCGCCCGCGACCACCTCGGCGTCAAGCCGCTCTATTACTGGTTCGACGGCAAGCGCCTGGTGTTCGGCTCGGAGCTGAAGGCGATCCTCTGCGATCCATCCGTGCCCCGCCTGCTCGACTGGCAGGGCCTGGCGAACTACCTGGCCTTTGGCCACGCCGTCGCCCCGGTGACGATGTATCGAGGTATCCGTAAGCTGCCGGGTGGGCATCACCTCGGGGTCGACGGCGGGGACTTGGAGGTGGAGCAGTACTGGGACCCCGCCGCGCTACGGCCCCAAGCTTCTCCGCCCTCGGCCGCCGACGCCGTTGACCAACTCAGGGTCCTGCTGCACAGAGCCGTCCAGCGGCAGATGGTTGCCGACGTGCCGATAGGCGCCTTCCTCAGCGGCGGCCTCGACTCCACGACCGTCGTCGCCCTTATGAGCGCAGCCTCGAAGAGCCGAGCGACGACCTTCTCCGTGGGCTATGACGGCGTACCAGAGAAGGGCGAGCTGGGCGGTGCCCAGGAGGCGGCGGCGCATTTCGGAACCGACCATCACGAACTCGTGCTCAGGCGCCAGGACGTGCTCGACTGCCTCGAGGAGATTCTCGACCAGTACGACGAGCCCTTTGGCGACGCGGCCGCGGTCCCTGCCTACCTCCTCTCTCGACTGGCCAGAAAGCACGTCAAGGTGGTGCTTACCGGGGAAGGCGGTGACGAGCTGTTCGGCGGTTACATGCGCTACGTCGCCGAGCGGCTGGGCAAGGGCCTCCGCCTCCTGCCACCCGAGGTCTGGTCCCTCCTGGCTCGGCACCTGGGGCCCCGGCTAGGGAGCGAGCGGATGTGGAGGCTCGTCACGCTCCAGTCGGCCAGGAATCCTGCACACCGCCATGCCGCTCACCTCGTGACCATGCCTCCGGCGGCGCGTCTGTCCATCTTGTCCCCGGACGTCCGCAGCGAGGTGGCCGCCTTCTCACCCGAGCTCAGGTACGAGGAGCTCCACCGCCGAGCGGAGATCTTCGGCGACTCCCTGAACCGGGTCCTCTATACCGACCTCTTGACCTGGCTTCCGGACACCTACCTGGAGAAGATCGACAAGGCTTCCATGGCCCATGGCCTCGAGGCGAGGGTGCCGCTCCTCGACCGGGAGCTGGTCGAGTTCGTGGTGCCCTTGCCGGCAGCATGGAAGGTGACCGGTGGCCGGACCAAGCGTCTCTTGCGGAGGGCCATGGCAGACCGAGTGCCGAGCTCTGTGCTCGACCGCCCCAAGCAGGGCTTCGGACCCTGGCTCCACACGTGGTTGCGGGAAGAGGTGCGGCGACTGGGCGAGGATGTGGCCGGCACAGCCACGGACGGACCGGTGCTCGATCGCCGAGCGCTGCGGGAAGCCCTGACCAGCCGATCCGACGACCCCAAGCATTACACGTTCGTCTGGCAGATCGTGTTGCTCCACCACTGGCTCGAGCGGTCCGGCGTCCAGGTGGGCTGAGTAGGCCCGTCGGGAGATGTCAGACGGCGCGTCGCCCGAGGCTCGGCTCGTTCCGGCCAAGGATCCGGTCGTACAGGGCTCGCACTTCTGCAGCGGTGCGGCGCACGTCGAAGAGGTGGGCTGCGAGGGTGCGGCCGCGCGAGGCCAGATGGTGGGCCCGGTCGGGGTGGGACATAGCGTCGAGGAGGGCGTCGCACAGGTCGGCCGGGCTCTTGGGCGGGACCAGCCACCCGGTCTCGCCGGCGCGGACCAGCTCTGGAAGACCCCCCACCCGCGTTGCCACGGTGGGAACGCCCATGAGGAGGGACTCCACGGCCCCCCCTACGTTCTCGGAGTGGGAGGGGTGCACGGCGACGTCGAAGTCCCGATAGAGATCCGCCACGTCGGTCCGGGTCCCTAGGAAGACGGCCCGGTCGCCGCACCGGTCACGGCCGTACCTCCGGACGCTGGCCTCGTAGCGTGACGCTCCCGCCCAGGCGCCGCCCACGAACACCGCCGTTACGTCGTCGCGCCGGCGCAGGCACAGGGCCACGGCATCGATAAGATCCTCATGGCCCTTCAGGCCGCGGCGCTGGCCCAGGTATCGCTTGGGGCGGTACATGAAGGCAACCATGCCGACCACCTTCGTGCCCTCGGGCAGGTCCAGCTCCGTCCGCAGGCGCCCGCGGGGCCCGGGTGCGTACCGATCGACGTCCGTTCCGTAGTAGGACATGGTCACCCGGTCCTCGGGTACGCCGGCGGCCAGGTAGAGCCGCCGGGTGTGCTCACACGAAGCCAGCCACCGGTCGAGGGGACCTGCGGTGGCTAGCTCGCCCCGGCGGAACGGACCGTGCTCGAGGTGCAGCGGCCCCGGGACCTGGAAGACCCGGGGCGTGGCATGACGACGGCCCAGCGCAGCCCTCACCACCAGGGCGGCCGCCACGGTGTGCATGTGCACGATGTCGGGCCGTAGTTCGGTGACTAATCGGCGGATCCGAGTCAGCACCGCCGGCAGCCGTTGAGCGCCCCGGGATGACAAGCCCGGTGGAAGAAGGTGAACGGGTGCGCCGATGTCCTCGTATCGGGCGACCATGTCCCCGCCAGGCGGCAAGGCGACGTGCACGTCGGTGCCCAGGGCCATCAGCTCTCGCACCTGCCTCCAGGCCCAGACCGCTCCCGTGGATGTCTTCACGACGTGGAGAACTCGCATCGGCGTCCCCGTCAGACCGAGGCGGCAGCAGCGAGGCGGGCCAGCTGGCCGTAGGCGGCGAGACGACGCTCGGCCAGGATCTCGGCGCGATACGACCGGGCGACCAGGTGGTTGCGCGCCGACATGCGAGAGCGGCGCTGCGGTTCGGCCAGGACATCGAGAACCCGAGCACCCAGCTGGTCGGACGCGTCCGGCGGCACCAGGGAGTCCTCATCGAGCAGCTCGGGGATTCCCCCCACGGCGGTGGCGAGGCACGGAAGGCCAAGTGCCATCGCCTCGAGCAGCGCCCGAGGGAGACCCTCAGTGCGCGACGCGAGGAGGAAGAGATCGGCGTCCCGCAGCTGCTCACGAACCGCTTCCGGACCGGGCAACCTGCCCATGAAGGTGACCCGATCGTCGACACCGAGGTCTGCCGCCCGGGCCTCGAGGGCCCGCCGGTATCTGCCGTCACCGATGACGTCCAGCCGGAACGCCGGCACGGGCGGGCACCACGCCACGGCGGCAAGGGCCGAGTCCACGCCCTTGTACATGTGGTCGAGCGACGCCACCGTGACAGTCCGAAAGGGCGGTTGGGTGCGGACCGCCGGGGGCATGGGCGCATACGCCTCTTCCGGCAGCTCCACTGTCGAGTACCACGTCGAGAAGGAAGAGCGTCCCGGCGGATAGCGGTCCTGCAGAGTGTGCTCGGTGACGTAGCAGACGACGTCCGCTGCCTGGCACTGACGCCGCAGAGAACCCGCGAACCATCGGCGGAGCAAGGGCCGAAGCGGATGTCGTGTGACGTTCGAGGCGAACACCTCGAGCGGGTCGCCCAGCACCTCGACGCCGAGGGGACGGCCGAAGCGCTCGACGACCGGGAAGGCGAGGTTGCTCAACGTCCCCGGTGCGCGTAGCACCACCGCATCCGCCTCATTCACGGCGCCCGCGATGGCCTTGCGGACAGAATTGATCCGTCGGGCAAGGGCGGACGGCCCGACATACATCGGTACGGGGACCAGCGACACGCCGTCCCCGTCGACGCGCCTCATGTACGGGTCCGGCTCGGCCGCCGTCTCGGCGCGGGCCACGACGGCGACCTCGTCGAAGACGCTCCGGTAGCGGCTCCAGAACTCCCGGGGGAACGAGTCCCGGGTCCAGGCTGATCCGTCACCCGCCCGCAGCAAGCGCTGCTCGAGTACGACGGCCACCTTCACGCGGCTGTAGGTGCCCTGGCGGCCCGGACCGCAGCGCCCTGCACCGGCGCATTCGACTTGAGGAGCGAACGAGCCAGGAAAGCGACCGCAAAGGGAAAGCCGACGGCCCAGACCATCTGGCTGACGCTGATGTCGACAGACGTGGCGAATGGAAGCTTCAACGCCAAGGCCAGCCCGAACAGCGAGGTGAGCAGGGAAGGTGATTCGGCCAGGCGGTCCACCCAGCGCACCGCTCTACCGAACAGTAAGAAGATGATGGCGACACCGGCGAAGCCGAAGTTGAGATAGCTCTCGGTTACCAGAGGTGTGGCGTACGAGCTGGCCACCCTCCACTCCCTATCCCCGACGATGGCTTGGGCCATGGCCGACGTCCCGTCCGGGGAGTCTTCGCTTCCCGCCCCCGGGAGCCAGGTCGTGGCGGCCGTCAGGAAGGTGCGCCCCAGGTAGTGGCCCATCCTGCCCTCCGTGAACCCTGCGACACTGGCGACGCTTACGTCATATCGCGAGAAGTCTCCCGCAGCGACCTCCGTGGCGCTCACCTTGGCCAGGCTCACGTCCTCCACCCCCCTGCGGTGCAAGGACCAGGCGCCGAGGGTGGGCAGCAGCACGACCAGCCCGACCACAAGCCATATGGTCGAGAACCTGAAGCTGAATCGGTGGTAGAGCGCCAAGAGCAGGAGCAGCGGCACCAGCGCCCGCGTCCTGCCCGACGAGAAGAGGTAGAAGGGAACGAGCGGAACGTACAGAGCGAGCATCAAGAGCCCGCTGCCCACCCGACCGAGCCTGGCCCGGCGTGTTATGTAGTACCAGACGAGGGCGGCTCCGACGGGTGCGGCTTCCATCCACACGACGTAGCGGTACACCCCGGACAGCAGAACGGACTCGCTCGCCGACCGGCGCCCTCCCAGGGAGAGTGCGGTGCCCACGGAGCCCGTGGTCAAGACAAGGCCGATGACGCCCGAGGCAACGAGCGCCACTCCGGCCACCAGCATCCAGTCCGCCGGGGGCTCGCCCGTCCGCTGTGAACGGCCTTCGCCGGCGTGCGGGCCGTCCGTCGGGCGCTGGGCCAAGAGGTAGCAGAGGAAGGCCAAGCTCCAGAGCAAGGAGGACATGAGCGTGTACGAGAAGATCTTGGTGGTGTCCCATGTGGCGTAGGTGAGCGTCCAGAGGCGTGGCAAGAGCTTCTGGGTCAGCATCAGGGCGGGACCGACGACCATGGACATGAAGAAGAAGAAGAGGAAGTAGTTGCGTGGTGAGATCACCAGCCGGCGGTTGACTCCCTTCGTAGGGAAGAGCACCAGCAGTCCCCAGAACGCCACCGCGGAGACGAACGCACCGAAAAAGGGTCGGGCCGATCGCTGAGCGAGGACAGCAAGCACGGCCATGTTGAGAAGCAGGAGCAGGGACAGCCTCGCTCGCATCGGCGCTTCACGAGCCGCGGGCACACGGCCATCGATCACCTGGGCCGAGCCCCCTTGGTGTCGACGTCCATCTCATGTCCCGACATGCCGAGGCGACCGCCGACGGCTTCGAAGTGCAACTCGACGAGGCGAGGCAGGACGGAGGTGTAATGGCACTCTTCCCTGAGCCACGCCCGCCCCTTGGAGCCGAGGGCGTCAAGGTCACCCGGCGCCATCTCCAGGCACTGGCGCACTCGTTCCACTACTGCCTCGGAGCTGCATTCCGTATGGAGGACCGGGGGCGCTGCAGCGTGGATCCGCATCTGCGCATCGGGACGGGCATGGGTGATCACCGGTGTGCCGACGGCCATGGCGTCCCTGGCGACTCCGCCGATCCCGCCCCCCGCGAACTCGAGATTAGGCACCTGGTCGATCACGACCACCCCAGGGGCGCTGAGCTCGCTCCACAGGGCGATCTTGGGAAGCATGGGCTCGAAGCGCACCACGTCACCGAGCCTCATCGCCTGCACCAGCCTCCTGCTGCGGTCCCGGTCGACACCCCAGTCGAAGGCGACGACCTCCATGCGGGCAAGCTCTGTGCGTGAGAGGCTGGCGAGGGCTCGGAAGACCGTGTCCTGACCCTTCAGGCTCCAGTCGTGCCTGGCGGGCAAGATGAAGCGCAACCGCCCGCCAGACAACTGGCTCCCCCACGGGCGGGCATGTCGGGCTGCAGCGTCCACGTCGTAAGCCACAGGCAAGCTGACCGTCTTGTTGCGATAGTGGCTGGCGTTGACCTCCCAGTGATCGACCGCCGTAGACACCACGATCCGATCGGCGCGGGCCATGGCTTGACGGAAGCGGATGACCGTCGGGAGGCGACGGGGTGACGCAGCCGTCCGCACGGGTAGTCCTCTCCACCAGCTCGACGTACGGGCGAAGCTGCCGACAGTGTGGTGGACCTGCTCTCGCCTCAGGGTGTCGACCGCGATGGCGGCGGCCGGAGTCAAGGTGTGTATCCGGTCGAAGCCGTCCAGCGTGCGAGCCAGTTCCTTGTCGACATATCCGTGAAGGGCCCGGTTGACCGCTGTTCCGGCCTGGTAGAGGTGCACCCACGGTGGTGGAGCAGCAGGCTCGTAGTCGGGGTCCTCCCATTGCGGGAAGTCCCGAGGGTAGGGCGTGTCCCGCTCGATGAGCGCGTGCGTCTCGTATCCGAGTTCCCGGCCCCACCTGGCGAACCAGTACGCGAAGTTGCAGACGTTACCGACGAAGAGCAGCCTCATCTCTCGGCGCCTTCGGTCACGTCACCACGACCGAGTCGGGGACCGGGGCCGCGCCCGGGTGCGCCGAATCCCAACCCATCCCGGCCCCGGTGGCCAGAGCCGGGAAGGCTCTCTCCACGCTGGCTCGCACGACGGCCGAGTTGCGCTCGAAGGCGTGGGCCCGGGCCGTCTCGAGCCCGTTGGCGATGAGGTGACTCCTGAGCTCGTCGTCTTCCCCGAGGCGCAGTACCGCCTCGAAGCACGCCTTCGGATCCCCTACGGGTACGAGTAGGCC
>JALYHE010000102.1 GCA_030776705.1 Actinomycetota bacterium
CCGGCATCCACTCCCCCGAGCACTGGGTGGCGTGGAAGTGCGGGCTGTCCCGGGGAAGGGCGCGGCGGCTGGTGCACATGGCCCGGCGCCTGGGCGAGCTGCCTCACACCGCCTCGGCCCTGCGAGCGGGCCAGCTCACCGAGGACCAGGTGGCGGTGGTGTGCCGCCACGTCCCCGCCCACAGCGACGCCGAGGTGGCGACCTGGCCCGCCACGCCACCGTGTCCCAGCTGGCCCGCACCCTGGGCCGCTACCGCTGGGCTCCGGGGCCTGGCCCTGGCGAGGAGGAGGGCGGCCCCGACGAGGCCGAGCCCCGCCGGGTGAGCTTCGGAACCACCGAGGAGGGCACGTGGCGGCTGTCTGCCCTATTGCCTGTCGACGAGGGCGCCCTGGTGGAGCGGGCCCTGGACGTGGCCCGGCGGGAGCTCTGCGACGACGAGGCCGACGTGGACCGGCCCAGCTGGGCCGACGCCCTGGTGGGCATGGCCGATCGCTCCCTCGGGGCCCACGCCGCCGCCCGCCCGCCCTCGGACAGGCACCTGGTGGTGTTTCACCTGCGAGGCGACGACCGCGGCGCCCGGGCCAACGTCCACCTGGGCCCTCCCCTCCCCGACGCCCTTCGCCGCCTCCTCGGCTGCGACGGGCGGGTGCGCCCGGTGACGGAGGTGGGCGGGGTGGCCCTCAGCGTGGGCAGGACGCAGCGCATCGTGCCCGAGCGCACCCGCCTGGTCGTGGAGGAGCGCGACGGCAGCTGTCGGGTGCCCGGCTGTGAGCGCACCCGCTGGCTCGAGGCCCACCACCTCACCCACTGGGAGGACGGGGGGCCCACCGACACGGCCAACCTGGTGGCGCTGTGTGGCCGCCACCACCGCCTCCATCACCTGGGACGCCTGGGCATCACCGGCAACGCCGACGACCCCGAAGGCCTCGAGGTCACCGACTCCAGGGGCCGGCGCCTCACCGGCTGCGGTCGCCCGGCGCCGCCCGAGCGCCTCACCCTCGCCGGCAGCTGGGTCCCCCCCAGCGGCGAGCGCCTCGACTCCCGCTGGGTCCACTTCAGCGAGCCGGCGCGACCGGGTCAGACGATGCCGTAGGCCAGCATGGCCTCGGCCACCCGGTGGAAGCCGGCCAGGTTGGCGCCCTTGACGTAGTCCACCCGCCCCCCCGCACCGGTGCCCCACTCCTCGCACTGGCGGTGGATGGCGGCCATGATGGCGCGGAGGCGGTGGTCCACCTCCTCCCGGCTCCAGGAGATGCGCAGGGCGTTCTGGCTCAGCTCCATCCCCGACACGGCCACGCCCCCGGCGTTGGCCGCCTTGCTCGGGGCGAACAGGACCCCGGCGTCCCGGAACAGGCGGGCCGCCCCCGGGGTGCACGGCATGTTGGCGCCCTCCACCACCGCCTCGCAGCCGTTGCTCACCAGCGCCTTTGCGTCGTCGTCGTCCAGCTCGTTCTGGACGGCGCAGGGCACGGCCACGTCACAGGGGACCCCCCACGGGCGCTGGCCCTCCCGGTACTCGCAGCCGTAGCGCTCGGCGTACTCCCGGATCCGGCCCCGTCGCACCTCCTTCAGCTCCTTGACGAAGGCCAGCTTCTCCTCGTCGATGCCGGCGGGGTCGTAGACCGACCCGTCCGAGTCGGAGAGGGTGACGACCCTGCCACCCAGCTGGCGCAGCTTCTCGGCGGTGTAGATGGCCACGTTGCCGGACCCCGACAGGGCGCAGGTCCGGCCTTCAAGGCTCTCGCCCAGGTGGCTCAGCATGTTCTGGGCGAAGTAGGCGCAGCCGTACCCGGTGGCCTCGGTGCGCACCAGGCTGCCTCCGAAGGTGAGGCCCTTGCCCGTGAGGATGCCGGCGAAGCGGTTCTGCATGCGCTTGTACTGCCCGAACATGAAGCTGATCTCCCGGGTGCCGACCCCGATGTCGCCGGCCGGCACGTCGGTGTCCTCGCCGATGTGGCGGTGCAGCTCGACCATCATGGCCTGGCAGAAGCGCATGACCTCTCGCTCGGACTTGCCCCTGGGGTTGAAGTTGGCGCCCCCCTTGGCGCCGCCCATGGGCAGCCCGGTCAGGGCGTTCTTGAAGCACTGCTCGAACCCGAGGAACTTGAGCACGCTCTGGTTGACGTCGGGGTGGAACCGGAGGCCGCCCTTGTAGGGCCCGATGGCGTTGTTGAACTGCACCCGCCACGCCCGGTTGACCCGCACGTTGCCGGCGTCGTCCTCCCAGGCGACCCGGAAGATCACGATGCGGTCGGGCTCGGTCATGCGCTCGAGGATCTGCGCTTCTCGGTACTCCGGGTGAGGCAGCACGTAGGGCATGACCGTCTCGACCAGCTCCCGCACCGCCTGGTGGAACTCGGTCTCGCCCGGGTTGCGCCTGACCAGGCCCCGCATGAAGCGCTGGACCTCGGACGCGGCCTCCTGCTCGAGGCGTGGTCGGCTCAACGTGTCGCTCCTCTCGGCCCGAGGCTACGCCTTGGCCGGGCAGCCGGGGGCTAGGATGAATGTTCGCCCTCGACCCAACTGGGAGATCGTGACCGACACCGCAGAGCACCCGGTCCAGGAGCTCGACAGGGTTGTCATCCGCTTCGCCGGTGACTCCGGCGACGGCATGCAGCTCACCGGAGACCGCTTCACAAGCGTCAGCGCCCTGTTCGGCAACGACCTGTCCACCCTCCCGGACTACCCGGCCGAGATCCGGGCCCCGGCCGGGACCCTGGCCGGCGTGTCCGCCTTCCAGGTCCACATCAGTGATCACGACGTGCTCACCCCCGGGGACCAGCCCAACGTGCTGGTGGCCATGAACCCCGCCGCCCTGCGGGCCAACGTGGCCGACCTCGAGCCGGGCGCCACCCTGATCGTCAACGTCGACGCCTTCGACGAGCGCAACCTCTCCAAGGCGGGCTTCGCCACCAACCCCCTGAGCGACGGCAGCCTGGACGACTTCGTCGTCTACGAGGTGCCCATGACGAGCCTCACCCTCGAGGCCACCAAGTCCTCGGGGGCCAAGCCGCGCGAGGCCGAGCGCAGCAAGAACTTCTTCGCCCTGGGCCTGATCTCGTGGATGTACACCCGGCCCACCGAGACCACGCTGGCCTGGATCGAGAAGCGCTTCGCGGACAAGCCCACCGTGGCCGAGTCCAACGTGCTCGCCTTCAAGGCCGGCTACAACTTCGGGGAGACCACGGAGGTGTTCGGCAACGCCTACGAGGTCAAGCCCACCACCTTCGAGCCAGGGACGTACACCAACATCAGCGGTAACGTGGCCCTGGCGTGGGGCTTGGTGGCGGCGGGCCAGCTCTCCCGCCTGCCCGTGTTCCTCGCCTCCTATCCCATCACGCCGGCCTCGGACATCCTCCACGAGCTGTCCAAGCGCAAGAACTTCGGCGTGCGCACCATGCAGGCCGAAGACGAGATTGCCGCCGTCGGCGCCGCCCTGGGCGCGGCCTTCGGCGGCCACCTCGGCGTCACCACCACCAGCGGGCCGGGGGTCGACCTGAAGGCCGAGACCCTGGGGCTAGCCGTCAGCGTGGAGCTGCCCCTCCTCCTCATCGACATCCAGCGGGGCGGCCCGTCGACGGGACTGCCCACCAAGACCGAGCAGGCCGACCTCCTGCTGGCCATGTTCGGCCGTCACGGCGAGGCCCCCCTGCCCATCGTGGCCGCCTACAGCCCGTCCCACAGCTTCTCGGCGGCCATCGAGGCGGCCCGCATCGCCCTCCGCTACCGAACGCCGGTCATCCTGCTCTCCGACGGCTACCTGGCCACGGGGGCCGAGCCGTGGCGCCTTCCCAAGGTCGAGGAGCTGCCCGACATCGGCGTCCCGTTCGCCACCGAGCCCAACCGCACCGGTCCCGACGGCGAGCCGGTCTTCCTGCCCTACCTCCGGGAGCCCGAGACCCTGGCCCGGCCGTGGGCCGTTCCGGGCACGGCCGGCCTCGAGCACCGCATCGGCGGGCTGGAGAAGTCCGACCCCACCGGGACCATCTCCTACGAGCCCGCCAACCACGAGCACATGGTGAGGGTGCGGGCCGCCAAGGTGGCCGGGATCGCCGACGACATCCCTCCGGTGGAGGTGGACGACGGCGGGGGCGACGCCGACCTGCTGGTGCTGGGCTGGGGCTCCACCTACGGGGCGGTGAAGGCCGCGGTGCAGGCCGTGCGCGACCGTGGGTACCAGGTGCACCACGCCCACCTGGTCCACCTCAACCCCTTCCCCTCCAACCTGGGCGAGGTGGTCAGGCGCTACCGCAAGGTGCTGGTGCCGGAGATGAACTCGGGCCAGCTGTGCCGGCTGGTACGGGGCGAGTACCTGGTGGACGCCAAGCCGCTGAGCAAGGTCCGCGGCCTGCCCTTCCGCACCGTCGAGATCGAGACCGCCATCATGGCCTTCCAGAGGAACGAGGAGCCCGCCCAGTGGAGCCTCCTGTCATGACCGACACCGTCTCCCCCGCCGAGAGGACCACCAAGAAGGACTGGGCCAGCGACCAGGAGGTGCGCTGGTGCCCGGGCTGTGGGGACTACTCCATTCTCACCGCCGTGCAGATGCTCATGCCCGAGCTGGGCGTGCGCCGGGAGAAGACCGTCTTCGTGTCCGGCATCGGCTGCTCCAGTCGCTTCCCCTACTACATGAACACCTACGGCCTGCACTCCATTCACGGGCGGGCGCCGGCCGTGGCCAGCGGGCTGGCCGTGGCCCGTCCGGACCTGGACGTGTGGGTGGTCACCGGTGACGGTGACGGCCTGTCCATCGGCGGCAACCACCTGATCCACGCCCTGCGGCGCAACGTCAATCTCACCATCCTGCTGTTCAACAACCAGATCTACGGCCTCACCAAGGGCCAGTACTCGCCCACCAGCGAGATCGGCAAGGTCACCAAGTCCACCCCGTTCGGCTCCGTGGACCATCCCTTCAACCCCATCAGCCTGGCGCTGGGAGCCGAGGCCACCTTCGTGGCTCGCACCCACGACATGGACCGCAAGCACATGATGGAGACGTTCCGCCGTGCCCACCAGCACCGGGGGGCGGCCTTCGTCGAGATCTTCCAGAACTGCAACGTGTTCAACGACGGCGCCTTCGACCGCATCCTGTCCCGGGACACCCGCCCGGAGATGCTCATCCCCCTGGTGCACGGGGAGCCCATCCGCTTCGGGCCCGACCGGCAGCGGGGGGTGACGCTCGACGGCCAGGGCCACGCCCGGATCGTGGACGTGGCCGACGTGGGGGAGGACGCCATCCTGGTCCACGACGAGACCCGGCCGGACCCGGGGCTGGCGTTCATGTTGAGCCGGCTGTCGGACGGCCCCTACGAGCCCACCCCGATCGGGGTGTTCCGAGCCGTGGACCGCCCCGACTACGGCTCGCTGGTGCAGCACCAGCTGCTCGACGCCCAGGAGCGGCAGGGCCCCGGGGACCTGGGCGCCCTGCTGGCTTCGGGATCCACCTGGGAAGTCACCTAACCCGTGGGGGTGGTTCCCGGCTCAGCCGGGGACCGTCTCCAGCAGGCCCTCCCGGACCAGGCGGCGGACGAGCACCAGCCGGCTGGGCTGGTCGAGGTGCTCGGCCAGGTCGCCGACCCGGAAGGGACCGGCCTCGGCGACCCAGCGCATCACCGACTCGAGGGCGGCGGGCATGGCCAGCTCCCGGTCGCCCAGCAGGCACGCCAGGCCGTCGGGCCCGAGCTCGAGCCGGCAGATGGAGCCGGGCCGCCGACGGACCAGGGTGGCGTCGTCGAGCTGGTCCAGGGCCATGAGTTGGCCCAGCTGGCCGGTGAGGAGGGGCCAGCGCCGGGACCAGAAGTTGCGGCTCACCTCCTTGGCCACCACCGCTGGGTTCACCTTCTCCAGCCATTCACGGAGGCGCTCCACCTGGATGGTGACCTCGGTGGCCAGCGCATCCTCGTCGTGGGCGAAACCCACCGGCAGTGACCGCCGGAGCTCGACGTCGTCGGCCACGCCGGTCACCACGTCCCTGACCACGTCGTACCAGGTGTAGGTGAGCACCCCCACCGTGAGGTGGGCGGTCACCTCCTGGCGGGACCGGGCCGAGTGCGGGAAGCCCCGGGGGATGTAGAGGCAGTCTCCGGGCTCCAGCTCCACGGAGAGGACGGGCTCTCCCGGGTCTCCCATATGCGACGACCACCGCTGGGAGGGAAGGGGTAGCTCGACCACGGGCTCGTGGACGGCCCACTCCTTGCTGCCGGAGAGCTGCAGCACGAACACGTCGTGGGTGTCGTGGTGCACCGACAGCCCCCGGGAGCTGGGTGGCGTCACGTAGGCGTTGGCCTGGGCCGGGTGGGTGAGGGTCAGCTCGAGATCACGGCAGAAGCCCGTGATCGGCGGCCAGTAGCGGTGCAGCCCCTGCAGGACGATGGTGGCCCCGGCGTGGAACTCCTCGTAGATGCGTGCCGTGTCGCCCACGTCGGAGATCGCCTTGCCTCCGAGGCGGGCCGGGCGGGTGTAGCTGGACGGGTCCAGCGGCTTTCCGTCCCTGACGAGCCGGAAGGCGGGCTGGCGCGGGAAGGTCGAGATCAGGTGGTCGACGCCCTCCAGCGACAAGAGGTCGGCGTAGGAGTCCGGCGCGGCGCCGGGTCGGTGCAGGGGAGCCCTCGACCAGTGGTGGGCCAGGAAGCGCTCGACGTCGCCCACGCAGCGGGCGAGGGCGGGCTCCAAGGGGCCTAGGGCGAGGGCCTGCCGGAGCTACTGGTCGGCGCTGTCGCCCTGGTCGGAGGGATCGCCCTGATCGGTGGCGTCCCCCTCGTCCGAGGGGTCGGCCTGGTCGGTGGCGTCGGTCTCGTCGCTGGTGTCGTCGCCGGTGTCGCCCTCGTCCCCGTTCTGCAGCCGGACCGTGTCGGGCCGGATCAGGGTGGTGGTGATGTCCTCGTCGGTGAGGCCGGAGATGGTCGTAGCCATGGCCGGACTATATAGGGAAGGCGTGCGGCTGGTCGTCGACGCCATGAACGTCATCGGCTCCCGCCCTACGGGCTGGTGGAGGGACCGGTCGGGCGCCGTCCGCGACCTGCTGGTCCGGGCCCAGGCGCTGGTGGCCGCCACGGGCGACCAGGTGGTGCTGGTCCTGGAC